>JAUCDU010000074.1:0-9475 GCA_034674825.1 Giesbergeria sp. | reverse complement strand
GAAGGCCGCTCCTGCGAAGAAGGCTGCTCCTGCGAAGAAGGCTGCTCCTGCGAAGAAGGCTGCTCCTGCGAAAAAGGCAGCTCCTGCGAAGAAGGCAGCTCCCGTGAAAACGGCAGCAGCGAAGACCTCGGCACCAAAGACGCAGCTCAACCCGCAAGCTGCCTGGCCTTTTCCAACAGGCTCAAAACCTTAAGAGATCGCTTGATCTTTTCACCGGCGCCTGGCGCCGGTTTTTTTTGCCCCAGTTATGGGTGTTGGAAATCAAGTTCGTAGTTTTGCGGCCCGCGCGTGGCAATTTTGAGCGCTCCCATGCGATTGCCGAGCGCAGCACATTGCTCCAATGGCCATTTTTTCGCCAAGCCAAAAAGCAGTGCACCGCGCCAAGCGTCGCCGCAGCCGGTGGGATCGACCACTTGCGTCGGTACCACCGGCGCAACCACGGTCTTCGCGCCAGACACCCACACCTCGCAACCAGAAGCGCCCAACGTGACCACGAGCCCTTCAACGCGTGCTGAAAGCTCTTGCAGACTGAGGCCGGTGCGTTCGCAAAGCATGCGTGCCTCGTAGTCGTTCACCGTGACCCATGTGGCCATCTCCACAAAGCGCTTCAGTTCTTCGCCAGAGAACATGGGCAGACCCTGCCCCGGATCGAAGACGAACGGAATGCCCGCCTTGTTGAACTGTGCCGCGTGCTCCACCATAGCGTCCCGCCCGTCTGGCGCCACGATGCCCAGGGTGACGCCGTGTGGTACCGCGCTTTCAACGGTGTTTCGGTGGGCTTGCATCATGGCTCCCGGATGGAAAGCCGTGATCTGGTTGTTGTCCATGTCGGTCATGATCATGGCTTGGGCGGTGTAGGTATCTTCGACCTGAAGCACAAACTTCGTGCCGATTCCCAGTTGCTCAAGGCGCTTGAAGTATTCGCTGCCATCGCTGCCCAGGGTCGCCATCGGAAGCGCATCGCCTCCCAGAAGGTTCAGGCTGTAGGCGATGTTGCCCGCGCAGCCACCGAAATCTCGACGCAGCGATGGCACCAGAAACGACACGTTGAGTATGTGCAGCTGCTCCGCCAAGATCTGGTCGGCAAAGCGCCCCTCGAAATTCATGATGGTGTCGAACGCGAGTGACCCACAAATCAGTACGGACATAAAAACTCTAAAAAGAAGGCGCAAGCCTCAAGGATAAAACGCCAGCACGCGATACCCTGCGACGCGTGGAACGCCTTGTCCAAGCGTCATGGGCGCGACAGTGCTCCACTCTTGCCCAGGGCGCAACGGGTTCGGTACAGCCAGATCAGCCGGCTGCAGGATGCGGCGCAGCACCGGCTGGTCGTCGGCATCGGTCAGCGTCAGCTCGATGGCCGGCGCCTCCACAGGCAAAACGGCGCGGTTTCGCAGCGACAGCGAAAACTGGTACCGATCCCCCTGCACTCGATTGAAAGCCGAGCCTTCGACCAGCACTGCGCCTATATCGCGGTGCAGACCGACAGAACAATGCAGCTGTACACAAACCGTCTCCAGCAAGCTGCGGCTCTGTGGCCAGGCAACCGCGAGCCGGGCACGCTCGCGAAAAGCCACTTGCGCGAGAAGGCCCACAAGCAGCACTAGCGCAAGCAGCGCCAAACCAATACGCACAGCGGTGCTGGTCCAGAAGGCCCGCCTGCGTGCACTGCGCACAAACGAAAGTTCGATTTGCGCTTGCTCCTTCTCGTCGTCGACAAAATCCACAAGGGCTTCGGCGACGCCAGCGGCAGGGGAATGCGACAGCGGAGCCTCGCTGTCAGCCACCAACGGAGCATGGCTTTCGAAACCATCTTCGACCAAGCCCCAACTGGAGTCCACGTCAGATGCAAAGACAGCGTGCTCCGCATGACCCAAAGACTCTGGTTGCCCTTCCGGCAGTGCGCCGTGCGGTGCGGGCTCGAATTCGGGTTTGGCGGCTGCGGTTCCGCTCGTTGGGGCCGGCATATCGTCGATCTCGGCGATGAAATGCGCCAAGTCCAGTTCGCCAGCATCGCCCCGGTCGCTGGTGGTCGATGCTTCTCGCCCCCCATGCTCGACGGGTGATTCTTCAAACAACGCAGGCCAGTCGCTGTCAATTTCCTGCTCTTGCGGCGCCGGCAGCTCATAGCCACCAGGCGTCGGCGCAAGCGGTCCTTGCTCGTCAGCATTCGGCCACGGCATGTCTCCACTGCGACCGGTTTCCTGGTGCACCACAGGCGCAGAGATTTCTGGAGCGAGAGGGCGGGCAGGTGCAGAAATCGCAAGCTCGCGCGCAGCAGGTACGTGGAGGGGCGCGGGCGGATGTACAAGCGGCTCGACCGGTGCGCTTTCCGCCATTGCCGGCAGAACTCCGGGCTCCGTATGGGCGAAACCGTCGTCGGGTTCCTCCTCAGGCTCTGTTATGGGCGCCTTCGCACTGACAGCGCTGCGCGCAGAGCCAGCGCCCCATGCGCTGCTCGCAGGCGCTTGCGGCGTCGCGCGGGCGACCGGGCCGCGCAACTCGTCCAGGGGCAGATCGGGCAGCAGCGCTTCAGACGCAGCCGGCTCAAGCGCCAACGAGGCATCAAACACCTGCTTGCAATTGCCACAGCGAACCCATCCATCAGAAATTCGCAGTTGGTCTGCCACGACCTTGAAGCGTGTCTGACAGGCTGGGCAGCGGGTGGTCTGACTCATCGGCAGTTGCTTTAAACGGAGACCTTGTGACGCATCATCAAAGTTGGGCCGTCATGAGCACCCAGCCATCATCGCTGTCAGCAACAGAAAGACCGAGCCACGGTGCATAAGCTTCCTGCAGCTCTGCGACCTGGCGTTCAAGAATACCGGCCAGTACCAGGTGACCGCCAGGTGCCACATGCGCGCACAGCAGAGGTGCGAGCACGCGCAGTGGGGTGGCCAGGATATTCGCCACGACGGTCTGATAGAGCCCCTGCGCAGCATCGGGAAGGGCCGCCTGAAGCTGCACGGCATTGGCCTGTGCGTTGTAGCGAGTCGCCTCGACCGCCGACGGATCAATGTCCACCGCATCGATGTCGCTCGCGCCAAATTTGGCGGCGCCAATAGCAAGAATTCCAGAGCCGCACCCGTAGTCGAGCACGCGGCCCAGTGCCCCTTCGTGCGCTGCGATCCAGCGCAAGCACATGCGTGTAGTCGGGTGGGTGCCGGTGCCAAATGCCAAGCCAGGGTCGAGCCGGATCGTGCGCTGTGCTTCGGCCGGAGGTTCATGCCAGGTCGGAACAATCCAGAAATCCTGCGTGATGGCGACCGGCGTGAACTGCGATTGGGTCAGGCGCACCCAGTCCTGCTCAGCCAGCGGTGCCTGGCCCAACACCTCGCAAGCCTGGAAAAAATCCTGCGCCTGCAACAAGGCAAGCGCCTCTTGCAACGCTTGCGCGCTGGCAAACAGCGCAACCACCCGGCTGCGCAGCCACGCCTGGCGCGGCGCGGGCATACCCGGCTCGCCGAACAGGGCCCGCTCAGCGTCGGTGTGGGCATCAGCGTCTTCGACCGAGACGCTGAGCGCATCCAGTGCTTCCAGCGCATCGCTCACATTTTCGACCTGCTCTTGCGGACAGGCGAGACTCAATTCATGCAGGCTCATGGACGTGGACAAGCGGGAATCAGCGCTGGCGCTGCGACAGCCACGCTTCCAGGTAATGAATGTTGGTGCCACCAGTGACGAAATTGGCATCCACCATCAACTCCCGGTGCAAAGCCACATTCGTGTTGATGCCCTCGATCACGGTTTCGGAGAGCGCGGTGCGCATGCGGGCCAACGCTTGCTCTCGTGTGTCGCCATGCACGATGAGCTTGCCGATCATCGAATCGTAATTGGGCGGGACGAAGTAGTTGGTATAGACGTGGGAATCCACGCGCACACCGGGCCCTCCGGGGGCATGCCAGGTTGTGATGCGCCCTGGAGATGGCACAAACTTGTAGGGATCTTCCGCGTTGATACGGCACTCGATCGCGTGGCCGCGTACCTCGATCTGACGCTGGGTGAAAGGAAGTTTCTCCCCTGCCGCCACCATGATCTGCGTGCGCACGATGTCAACGCCCGTGACCCATTCGGTCACCGGATGTTCGACCTGCACGCGCGTATTCATTTCAATGAAATAAAACTCACCGTCTTCGTAAAGAAACTCGAACGTGCCTGCGCCCCGGTAGCCAATCTTCTTGCAGGCGGCCACGCAGCGCTCCCCGATCCGCTCAATGAGCTTGCGCGCAATGCCGGGGGCGGGCGCTTCCTCGATGACTTTCTGGTGCCGCCGCTGCATGGAACAATCGCGTTCGCCCAAATAGACGGCGTTGCGGTGCTTGTCGGCAAGAATCTGAATTTCGATGTGACGCGGGTTCTGGAGAAACTTCTCCATGTAGACCGCCGGATTGCCAAATGCGGAGCCGGCTTCCGCCTTGGTCATCTGCACTGCGTTGACCAGCGCCGCTTCGGTGTGCACCACGCGCATGCCACGCCCGCCGCCGCCGCCCGCAGCTTTGATGATCACCGGATAGCCAACGGTTTTGGCAATGCGCCGGATCTGCACCGGATCGTCAGGCAACTCGCCGTCGGAGCCAGGAACGCAGGGCACGCCGGCCTTGATCATCGCCTGCTTCGCCGACACCTTATCGCCCATGATGCGGATGGATTCAGGGGACGGGCCAATGAACTGGAAGCCGCTTTTCTCGACGCGCTCGGCGAAATCTGCGTTCTCTGCCAAAAATCCGTAGCCAGGATGAATCGCCTCGGCGTCTGTCACTTCCGCAGCCGAGATGATCGCAGGCATGTTGAGGTAGCTCAGCGCAGACGGCGCCGGGCCAATGCAAACCGCTTCTTCCGCGAGCTTGACGTACTTGGCATCGCGATCGGCTTCGGAGTACACCATTACCGCCTTGACACCGAGTTCATGGCAGGCGCGCTGGATGCGGAGGGCGATCTCCCCTCGGTTGGCGACCAGGATTTTTTTAAACATATCGGTTATCCACGGTGTATCGCGCTGTCGGCGACACAAGAATCTGGAGCACCGCCGCGCCAGCGGAGGCCGCGCAAGGGCCGCCCCGCCACGCTGGCCTTGCCCCACGTCCCGCGAAGCGGGAGAAGGAGCAAGCGGCAAAGTCGCTCTGGGGGTAGGTCTTAATCATTCAATGACAAAGAGTGGCTGGCCATATTCGACGGCTTGCCCGTTCTCACCAAGGATGCGCGTGACGGTACCGGACTTGTCGGCCTCAATCTCGTTGAGGATCTTCATGGCTTCAATGATGCAAATGGTCTCGCCCTCTTTGACCACGCTGCCCACTTCGACAAAAGACTTCGCGCCAGGGCTGGAGGCACGGTAGAAAGTGCCCACCATGGGCGATTTGACGACATGCCCGCTCGGAGCGGCAGGGGCTGGAGCAGGCAGTTCGGCCACCGGCGCAGCAACCGGCGCTGGTGCGGGGGCGCCAGCGGCCTGCGCGGGCACGACTTGCTGTAGTACTTGGCCACCGCTCTTGACAATGCGTACCTTGCCTTCAGCCTCGGTGATCTCCAGCTCCGAAACGTTCGATTCGGATACGAGATCGATCAATGTTTTAAGTTTTCGCAGGTCCATGCAAGCTCCAGAGCTAAATCTTTGACAGGGCGCGAATTTACCCTAAATTACAGCTACCTCGGCGTTCTAGCGAGAATTTCGTCTAAAACCAGCGTATTCCAGAGACTCCGACCGTGCCATCAAGCCAGCTTGGCGACCCATTTTTCCAGATCACTGGGCTTGATTTCACCCATTTTACGTTGCTGCACCGAGCCGTCGGCGCCAAACACGACGGTAAACGGCAGACCCCCGACCAGGTTTCCAAGGCTGCGGGAAAGTTCAGTGCCCTCCGCTCCAGCCATGGCAATGGGAAACGCCACCGGACTGCGTTCAAGGAACTTTTGCACCGCTGCGGGTTGGTCCACAGCCAGTCCGAGCACCTGCCAGCCACGCGCCTGATGGGCTTCAAAAAACGCATTCAACATCGGCAGCTCAGCAATACAGGGTGGACACCAGGTCGCCCAGAAATTGAGCAGCAGCGGTTTGCCACGAAAACTCTCGGTCTTCAGTGGCGCACCTGTCGGCGTGACGAACGCGCGCTCGAAGAATGCCGCATCTGCGGCGGCTTCCTGAGGAGACAACGCATGGGGTTGAAACCGCCACCAGGCCCAGCCAGCGCCCGCAAGCCCGGCGCCCGCCGCCACCGCGCCGTACAGCAGGCGCCGGCGCGCAAGGTCGGCTCTCGCTGCAGTCTCAGGAGAAATCGTAGAAATGGGTTCCGTCACGCAGCGTGCTCCAGCAAAAGTTTCTTCAGTGCGGCGATGTCGCCGCGCGGCGCTCGACCATCGCTGCCCGAGCGCAACGCGCCGCGCAGATCGTCGTGGTCGTAAATCAGAAGGTGCACCCCAATGCGTTCGTCCAGGGCATCACTCAATGCCGCTATGCAGAGCGCGTCAACCGGTCGGCCATGCAGGCCGCGCACGGTTCCCGCTTCGTACGCAACTCCCTGGTCTATAAGCGCTATTTCGGCGGACTTGGGATCATCGCAGAACAACTGCAGGTAAATGTCGCTGTGCCGCGTAGCCGTCCCACTCCATACGGCGCCGCCCAGGTGGGGCCGAAAGGCGCTGAATCGCTCCATCCACAACAAGGCCAGTTCGCGCAAGGCGCGCAGTTCGGTGGGCTGTGTATCGGCGCAGAACAATGCGATATGGTCGCGAATCGCCTGCTCCATCAGGGTCCCATCGGGCAGTGGCGTGCGCGAAGGCGCACCCAGTTGCGCCAGCGCGCGTCGCTTGGCGCGCCCCAGCTCCAACCCCTCTTCCACCACGAGGCGGGCCGCAGTGCGCGCGATTTCCAACGACAGCTCGGTAGCGGCGGTGTACATGCCGGCTATTGTCGCTGGCAGCGCAACCGCATCTGGAGCCAGGGTCTTGTGGCGCACGGAACGCTATATATTTTGTAGCTAATTTTCATTATTTGGCGAGCGTTGGCCTCATGTTTTTTCCGAAATGTCTTCCGCTGTGGTGCCCGCCGTACTCCTAGAATCGAGCCCATGCACATTCACATTCTGGGTATCTGCGGCACGTTCATGGGTGGCGTTGCGGCGTTGGCCCGCGCTGCCGGACACCGGGTCACCGGCTGCGACAGCGGCGTCTACCCACCCATGAGCGACCAGTTGCACGCGCTGGGCATAGAGTTGATCGAGGGCTATGGGGCCGACCAATTGGCGCTGGCGCCCGATATGTTCGTCGTCGGCAACGTAGTCAGCCGTGCCCGGCTTGCCGACGGAACGCCCAAATTCCCGCTGATGGAGGCCATCCTGGACGCGGGCGCGCGCTACACGAGTGGCCCGCAGTGGTTGAGCGAGCATGTACTGGCGGGGCGGCATGTGCTGGCCGTGGCCGGCACGCATGGCAAGACGACGACCACGTCGATGCTGGCCTGGATACTGGAATCTGCTGGTCTCGCGCCGGGCTTTCTGGTGGGTGGCGTGCCACTGAATTTTGGCGTCTCGGCCCGGTTGGGCGCGGCTGAGAGGCCGGGCGCGCCCGGCGCGGCGCCACTCTTTGTGATCGAAGCGGATGAATACGACACGGCCTTTTTCGACAAGCGCAGCAAATTCGTCCACTACCGGCCTCGTACCGCCGTGCTGAACAATCTGGAGTTTGACCACGCCGACATCTTTGACGATCTCGCCGCTATCGAGCGCCAATTCCACCATTTGGTGCGCACGGTGCCACGCGCTGGCTGCGTGGTCGTCAATGGCCTGGAAGAGAGCCTGACGCGGGTGTTGCACGCCGGCTGCTGGAGCTCCGTTGCGAGTTTTGGCAGCGCGGTGAGCGACTGGACTGCCAGCGGCGAGCCCGGGGCGTTTGACGTGCTGCTGCGCGGCGCGCGGGTGGCAAGCGTGCAATGGGCGCTGACTGGCGTGCACAACCAGCTCAACGCCCTGGCCGCCATCGCCGCCGCAGCCCATGTGGGCGTAGCACCCGAGCAGGCCGCACGGGCGCTGCCAGACTTCCAGAACGTGCGCCGGCGCATGGAAGTGCGCGGCATGGTGCGCGGCATCACGGTCTACGACGATTTTGCGCACCACCCCACAGCGATTCGCACCACGCTCGATGGCCTGCGCCGCAGTGTGGGCGCCGGCGCGCGCATCCTCGCCGCGTTCGAGCCGCGCAGCAACACCATGAAGCTGGGCACCATGAAGACGCAGCTGCCCTGGGCGCTTGAGAGCGCCGACCTGGCGTTCTGCCATACCGCGGGCCTGGATTGGGATGCGGCCGCTGCCCTGGCGCCGCTGGGCGTAGGGCCAGGTCAGCGCGCACAGACCGCGCCCGACATCGCCACGCTGCTGGCGCAAATCGTGCAAGTGGCGCAGCCGGGCGACCACATCGTGTGCATGAGCAACGGCGCCTTTGGCGGCGTACATGCGCAGCTATTGCAGGCGCTGGCAGCCGAAAGAAATACAAATTAGATAGCTAGAAACGCTTACTGGATAAGCGCTAGAGGCCATTTTCACTTGAAATTTCTCGCGCCACTCAGTAGCTGATGGCCATGGTCTGCAAATCGATGCGAACCACCGGCTTGGCCAGAGCTGCGTTGGTGGCTCGGGCAAACTGTCCCAGCCATTCCTGATCCGACAACAACTCGGCTCCTGCCGCACGCGCCACTGTCAGCACCTTGTCGGCCAGCAGCAGCTTGCCGCTGGCGCGCAGGGGTTCGCATTCGAGGCGCATGAATTCATCGTCCAGCCAGCGGCGCGCCGCTTCCTGCGCCATCGGCTCGACATCCTCTAGATCGAAACGGAATTCCTGGTTGCGGTCTGCGCTGATCGACACCTGCTTGTGCATGGCTGGCCTTTCTGTGGATTAAACGGGCAGCCCGGGCGATCGCCCGAGCCATACAACCCAGCTTACACCGCAGCCTTGCGCCGGGCCTTGACGGCCGCCGACAGCTCTTCCAAAGACTCCAGTGACGCCTCCCACCCCAGGCAGGCGTCGGTAATGCTCTGCCCATGCACCAGCGCGGCCGGGTCGTCCTTGCCCGGGGTGAACTTCTGCGCGCCGGCCACCAGATGGCTTTCGATCATCAGGCCAAACACGCAGTGCGAGCCACCTGCCACCTGGCCGGCGATGTCGCGCGCAACGTCCTGCTGGCGCTCGTGCTGCTTGCTGCTGTTGGCGTGGCTGCAGTCGACCATCAACGACGGCGTGAGCTTCGCCGCTACCAGGTCTTTGCAAGCTGCTGCCACACTGGCGGCGTCGTAATTGGGCGTCTTGCCGCCGCGCAGGATGACGTGGCAATCCTTGTTGCCCTTGGTGTCCACGATCGCCACCTGCCCGTTCTTGTGCACCGACAGAAAGTGGTGGCCGCGCCCCGCCGACTGGATGGCATCGGTGGCGATGCGGATGTTGCCGTCGGTGCCGTTCTTGAAGCCTATCGGGGCTGAGAGCCCTGAGG
>JAUCDU010000073.1:0-9554 GCA_034674825.1 Giesbergeria sp. | reverse complement strand
AAAGCCAAGGCCGCCATCACCTGGGTCGGCGTGGCGGATGGCGTGCAGGCCGAAGTCCGCATGTACGACCGGCTGTTTCTGGACGCGCAGCCCGATGCGGGTGGCAAGGACTTTATTGAGAGCCTTAACCCGGACAGTTTGAAGGTGGTGATTGCCATCGTGGAGCCTTCATTGGCGCAGGCGCAACCGGACGACAAGTTTCAGTTTGAGCGGCATGGGTACTTTGTGGCGGATCGGGTGGATCACGTGCAGGGGACTAAGCCGGTGTTTAACTTGGCGGTGGGGTTGAAGGATTCTTGGGGGAAGTAATGCTCCGCCCCCAAACCATCCAAATCTTTCTCCCCGCCGGTGATCCGCGCGGTATGCGCGTGGCCGAGATCACGACCCGCATTGTTCGCGTCATTGAAGTGCCCCGCAGCCAGTTGGCAGACTTCCTCAAATTGCCCGAAGCGCAGCAAGTGGGCGTGTACTTTTTGATGGGCGAGTTGTCCGAGGCCGGCTTGCCGCGCGCCTACATCGGCCAGTCTGGCAATGTCGGCAGCCGACTCGTGCAGCACAACCAAAGTAAAGATTTCTGGAACCGCGCGCTGGTGGTTATCTCGCTGACCAACAGCCTGACGCAAACGCACGCGCTGTTTCTGGAGTGGTGGGCCATTGCCGAGGCCACCAAAGCCGGTCGCTATAGCCTGGAAAATGGCAACGCCGGTTCGCAGCCCTACACCCCCGCGCCGCTGCAAGCCGACTGCCACGAGATTCACGAAACTGCGGCGACCCTGCTGGCCACGCTGGGTCAGCCGATTTTTGAGCCGCTGACCAACGCCCCCACCGGCAAGGGCGCGGCAGATCTCTTTTATTGCAAAGGCTCTGGCGCCGATGGAGTGGGTGAATACACCGCCGAGGGGTTTGTGGTGCTCAAAGGCTCACGCGGGCGCCTGGAAAATGTGGCCTCCATCCAAGGCTCCTCGCACGAACGCTTCCGCGAAAAGTTGTTGAAGGAAGGCATATTGGCGCTGGAAGGCGGCGGCGTGGTTTTCACCCGCGACTATTTGTTTTCGAGCCCGAGCATGGCCGCAGTCGCCTTGCAAGGCCGTTCTGCCAACGGCTGGTTCGAATGGAAAGACACCAGCGGCAGAACGCTGGATGAAGTAAAGCGGCAGACGGTGGCTGCGCCGGGTTAGTTTCGCTCTGCTTTCAGTAGCTGCTTACGCTTACTGCATAAGCGCTAGAGCATCTTTTTATATAAATTTTCACGAATAACCCCAATTAAGGTACGATCAAACCCAATATGGGTATTGAAACTTTACCGCCAGCTGCGACTTCCGCCGCAGACGCCCTCTTCCCCAAGGTGCGCCAGCGGGTGCTGGCCGTACTGTTCGGCACGCCAGACCGCAGCCATTACGCCAATGAGGTGATCGCGCTGGCGCAGTCGGGTACTGGGGCTGTGCAGCGTGAGCTGGCTAGTTTGACGGCCGCTGGCTTGCTCACCGTCAGCAAGCAGGGCAATCAAAAGCACTATCAGGCCAATGCCAATGCGCCGGTGTTTGCCGAGCTGCGCGGCCTGGTGCTCAAAACCATGGGGTTGGCCGATGTGTTGCGAGCGGCTCTTGCGCCCTTGGCAGCGCAGATTGACGCCGCGTTCATCTATGGCTCGTTGGCCCGCCAACAAGACACCGCGCAGAGCGATGTGGACGTGCTGATCGTCAGCAACACGCTCGGCTATGGCGACGTGTTTGGCGCGCTGGAGGCCGCAGCCGTGTCGCTGGGCCGCACCGTGAACCCGACGCTGTACAGCTCCGCCGACTGGACCAAGCGCTTGCACGACGACAACGCCTTTGTGAAGCGCGTGTGGCAGCAACCCAAAATATGGCTGTTAGGCACTGAGGAACACATCGATGCACCCAGCACTTGAAAATCTCAGCGGCCCCGGCAAGCCGCTCAAAGTCGAAGCGCCCGATGACAAGGAGATTGCTGGCTTGCTGCGCACCGGGATTGCGCGCCTGCGTGATTCGCAAAACGCGACACTGGCATTGGAGAGCCGGTTCGATCTGGCTTACAACGCGGCGCATGCCTTGTGCCTGGCCGCGCTACGGCGCATGGGCTATCGCCCTGGCAACCGCTACATCGTGTTTCAGGTTGTGCCGCATACGCTGGGCTTGGGGCCAGAGGTCTGGCGCGTTCTGGACAAGTGCCACAACACACGCAATCTGGGCGAATACGAAGGCATGCTCGATGTGGATGAGCGTTTGGTAAAAGATTTGATCAACGCTACCGCGGCGGTGGCCAATGCACTCCAAACACAATCCACTCTTGCCGAGAAGCCACGCCCTATACCCAAGCCCTGACGCACCAAAGTACTGGGTCAACCTGCAGGTATTCGGTTCAACGCTGCATGGGGACGCCCGCGATGGGTGCGACTTGGGGTTTTTTCACCACTGCTTGCTATCACAACGAAGGGTATGCAGTGCTCAAAGGCTCACGCGGGCGGCTGGAAAATTCACCCGCGACTATTTGTTTTCCAGCCCGGCATGGCCGCAGTCGCCTTGCAAGGCCGTTCTGCCAACGGCTGGTTTGAATGGCAAGACGCCAGTGGCAGAACCGTGGACGAAGCAAACCCCCGACAGACGGTGCAGTTAACCGGCTAAATATCGCTTCGCTTTCAGCGGCACCTGGCGTTCAATGCTATGTTGCTCAACCTCCGGTCCACCCACATTCCAGCATTCCAGTCTGGCGCCCCCAACCCTATGGCAAGTACCGAACCACAAGAGCCCAACAGTCGCCTGTTCAACACAATGAAAGTGACAGCGTGCGTGGCGGGTGCGGCTGGCGCCGGGATGCTGCTGTTGGCGCAGCTCGAACACCAATCGCTGGTAACCGCCTCGGCAGCAACGCTGACCAAGTTCGGCTGGGTTGCGCTCGCAGTTGGTGGGGTTTTGCTGGCTTTGTCTTATCTGAGCAAACCCGCGCTTCAACCAACCAGCGCCTCACCCGAAACTTCGAAGGCCAGTCGGCGCCGCCGCAAAGCCACCGCTGCGGGAGCGGCGGGCGCCGCGGGTACGCCCGCGTCTGCCGGCACCGCCACACCGAGCTCTGGCGCAGCAGTACCAGCCGGCGAGCCTTCGCCAAGCCCACAAGCATGGAGCCCTGAAGTGTTGGACACCATCGAGTGGGGCCGGTTCGAGGCGGTGTGCGAGGCTTTGTTTGCACAGCCGGGGGTTGAGGTGCAATCCCAATCGCATGGTGCACAGGGCGGCGTTTCGATCTGGCTCTACAGCCGTGACGTCCAAGGTTCGGTCACAGTGGTCAGATGCAAACAATCGCATGGCAAAGCGGTGGATGTGCGCGAGCTGCGCACCTTTTTGAGCGAGTTGGGTTCGCACCAACTGAAGCGCGGCACCTACGCCACGACCGAGACCTTCACCGCCGCCGCGCGCCAGTTTGCCGAGGCCAATGGGATCCGACCGCTGGACGGTGCCGATTTGTTCAAGATGATCAGCGTCCGCTCCCTCGAAGAGCAGCAGGCCTTGCTGCGCGAAGCCTTTGACGGCGACTACTGGCGCCCGATGTGCGCGAGCTGCGGCGTCAAGATGGTGGAGCGCACTGCGTCACAGGGGGGCGTCCGCTTCTGGGGCTGCAGCACCTATCCGCACTGCAAGTTGCGCCTGCCCATGGTGGACAATCTGCGGCAGCTTTCGCTATTGGTTGAATAGCATCTTGCGCTTGCTGCGCAAGCGTTGGAGCACGATTCTTATCAAAAACTTGACGACTCTGGTCACCTTCTCGACAAGGCCTTGCTACGCGCACTCAAGCGTCAAATCCACGTCGTAGGCGGTCTGTTCGGGCTTGTTGGGCGCGGGCTTGAAATGCGCCTTGAGGGACAAGCCCGTGGCCGTGATCTTCAGGTCGCGCCTTGCGCCGAATTTGTACACCTTGCCACCCCACGAGCATGGTGAAGGCCGCTGCCGGCTGGGACATGTGGCCGCTCACCGAAACCGCGACGCCATCGCCTTTGCGGTCTTTGGCATCGATCTCCATGCCGGGGCCGGGTCTGGCACTGAGGCTGTCCATCTTCCCGATCTTGCTCCGCTCGCAGACGACCTTGACATCAAGCTTTTTGCCGTCGATTTCCCCCTTGACCGTGCCGTTGTAGTGGGGTGCTGCGTTGGCAATGCCGCTCCCACGATTGCGCCTCCAAACTGCACGCGCTGCCTGCAGCAACAACGCAGGCAGCGGGCCATCGCCTCACGCCCCCGCCCCGCCCGCTAGACTCTCCCCCATGGACACCGCTCGCCCGCCCAAGCAGCCCACCGTCGTCGTGATCGGAGGCCCGAACGGGGCCGGCAAATCGACCGCTGCGCCCTTTTTGCTCAAGGGCGCACTGGGCGTCCTCGAATTTGTCAATGCCGACCAGATTGCCGTCGGCCTTGCCGCCTACGCACCCGAGACGGTGGCGTTCGAGGCCGGCCGGATCATGCTGCGGCGGCTGAACGAGCGCGCGCGCGTGGGCACCAGCTTTGCGTTTGAGAGCACCTTGTCGAGCCGCACCTTTGCGCTGTTCCTGCAGCAGTGCAAGGCACGCGGCTACCGGGTGGTGCTGTTCTATGTGAGCTTGCCCAGCTCAGACCTGGCGGTGCAGCGTGTGGCGCTGCGCGTACGTCAGGGCGGGCACAATATCCCGACGGCGGATGTGCACCGGCGCTTTACACGCAGCCTGCACAATCTGTTCGAGTTGTACCTGCCGCTGGCGGACAGCTGGTCGGTGCTGAACAATGCCAGCGGTACGCTGGAAATCATTGCCTCCGGCACCCCAAAGCGCACTTCTGTGAAGGATTCAAAAAAATGGCTTCTGCTGCAGAACCTCGCAAAAGCGTAAAGCCTGCCAACGTCGCCAAGACCGACAAGGTCGCACCGGTCGAGAAGTTGGACAAGGCCGCCAAAGACCCGAAGGCCGACAAGCCCGAAAAGGCCACCAAGGCACGCAAGGGCACGGCGGAGCAGTCGCGCATTGAGGAGGCGCTCAAAGAGACCACCCGGCACGCCCGCCAGCAGTTGGCGGCGCAGGGCCTCAAGCTCCCGACGCAGGGCTGGAAGCGCGCGACCATCCACAACCCGGTGGATTAGCGCGAGCACAGCGGCTCCCCCAGACTGGCTACCCAAGAGGCTCGGCAAACCGCGATGGCACGTCCGCACCACAACGTCTACGTGGTGGAACTCTCCAGCGAGGTGCTGCGCGAAGCCAGGTTCCGCAAGTGCAACCCTGGCTACATCGAGGGCAAACCGTGCGTCTACGTCGGCATGACGGGGCTCGACCCGGATGTGCGCTTTGACAAGCACAAGGCCGGCATTCAGGCGAACCGCTACGTCACCCAGTACGGCCTGCGCCTGCTGCCCGACTTGTACGAAGGCTTCAACCCGATGCGCTACGACGACGCCGTGGACAAGGAGATCGAGGTCGGCATCGACCTGCGTTCGGCAGGGTTTGGCGTGTGGCAAGCGTGAACGGGCGCAAAGCGCTTGTCGTGAGTTTGCGCGCCCCATAACGTCATCCACAGCCGGCCATGCAAGCCCGCCGGGCAGCGCCAGCCCCAGGCGTTAGCATGAGGCTCCCCTTTGGAGACCGCGCCATTCGCATCCTGACCATGCTCATGCTTCCCCTGTTCGTGGGCGCCTGCTCGCTGCCACCGCCGCCGGAGCGTGTGCCCTCGAGCGCCTTTGGGCCGGAGCAAACCGCAGAAACGCGCCTGGGCCGCGCGTCCGCAGCGCAGGTCGCCCGCCAGCGCGACGGCAAAAGCGGGGTCCACGCCTTGTTCGACCCGCTGGAAGCCTTTGCGGCCCGCATGCTGCTGGCCGAAGCGGCCGAGAAAAGCCTGGACGTGCAGTACTACATCTGGCACGCCGACCAGACCGGCACCTTGCTCATGCAGGCGCTGGTGGATGCGGCCGAGCGCGGCGTGCGCGTGCGTTTGCTGCTCGACGACGGCGGCACATCGGGCCTGGACGACAGGCTGGCCGCGCTCGCCGAGCACCCGCGGATCGAGGTGCGGCTGTTCAACCCGTTTGTGCTGCGCTGGCCCAAGCCGATTGGCTACCTGACCGACTTTTCGCGCGCCAACCGGCGCATGCACAACAAGTCGTTCACCGCCGACAACCAGGCCACCATCATTGGCGGGCGCAACATGGGCGACGAGTACTTTGGCGCTACCGACGGCGTGCTGTTCAGCGACCTGGACGTGCTGGCCATTGGCCCGATCGTGCCCGAGGTGTCGGCAGACTTTGACCGCTACTGGGCCAGCGCCTCGGCCTGGCCGGTGCAGGCCATCTTGCCGGCCGCAGGCGCCGAGGCCCTGGCGACGCTGGCCCGCGATGCCGAGCGCATCCGCAGTTCGCCCGAAGCAAAAGCCTACGCCGATGCGGTGCGCAACACCGCGTTTGTGAACGACCACCTGCAGCAGCGCGTGGCGCTGGACTGGAGCGTGGTGCGCATGGTCAGCGACGACCCGGCCAAAGGCCTGGCCAAGGAAGAGCGCGGCGGGCTGCTGGTCGATCAGCTCTACCACCTGCTGGGCGCGCCCCAGCGCTCGCTCTCGCTGGTATCGCCCTACTTCGTGCCCACTGCTGCCGGCGTGCAGGCTTTGGCCGCAATGCGCAAGCGCGGCGTGGCGGTGCAAATCCTGACCAATGCCTACGAGGCGACCGATGTGCCGCTGGTGCACGCCGGCTACGCCAAGCGGCGCAAGCCCTTGCTCAAGAGTGGTGTGGCGCTGTACGAAATGCAAAGCACCGCCACCGGCGGCAAAGACCCGGTCGCGCGGCTGAACCCGCTCGGCAGTTCAGGCTCCAGCCTGCATGCCAAAACCTTTGCGGTGGACGGTGAACGCGCGTTCGTCGGCTCGTTCAACTTCGACCCGCGCTCGGCCCTGCTCAACACCGAGCTGGGTTTTCTGATCGACAGCCCGGTGCTGGCCAAGCGCATCGAGAGTGCGTTTGAAACCCAGGTGCCCAAGCGCTCCTACACGCTGGCGCTCTCGGACAGCGGCAAGGTTGTCTGGCGCGACTTTGCCGATCCACCGGTGGTGCACAAAGTGGAGCCCGGCAGCAGCTGGTGGAGCCGGGCCGGGCTGACGGCACTGAGCTGGCTGCCGATTGAATGGCTGCTGTGAGGGCTAGGGCCTGTTGGTCCGGGATGGCGGGGTGCGCACGCATTTCGCTGCGCTGCAGCGCGATCCGCCAGTTGCACTGCGCCCCCGATGCCTGCGCCGTGCCAAGGAGGCGGGGCAGTTACCTCTGCAAAAAATCAAGCAAAAATGGCCTCTAGCGCTTACTGGTAAAGCGCTAACAGCTATTGTTTTTGATATTCAATCACGTGTGTTTGTCGATGCACGCGATGCAGGCTCCAACGCCTCCGCGCTCTTGCCCGCAGCGCCCCCCTTCTCGGGCATGCGCGCGCCAATGTGCGGCTGGGCACGCTGGCGCGCCAGCTCTACCTGCCTTTGCCGCTCAGCCAAACCGGCGAGTGCTTCGGCGCTGCGCGTGCCGTGGCAGTAGGGGCAGCTGATACCGCGCTCAAACTGCGGCGAGGCGATCTCGGCCGGCCCCAGCGGCCAGCGGCAGGAGCGGCACAGCTCGTGGTGACCGGGCGCGAGGCCATGGCCGACGGACACGCGCTCGTCAAAAACAAAACAATCGCCGTGCCAGCGGCTTTGCTCGGCCGGCACGGTTTCCAGGTATTTGAGGATGCCGCCCTCCAGGTGGTAGACCTCGTCGAAGCCCTGCGTGCGCAGGTAGGCGGTTGATTTTTCGCAGCGGATGCCGCCGGTGCAGAACATCGCCACGCGGGGCCTCTTGTCGCCTTCGCCGGCCAGCACCCCACCGGGCTGCGCCTCGCGCGCCACCCAGTCGGGCAGTTCGGAGAACGTCTTGGTCAGCGGGTCGATGGCGCCGTCGAAGCTGCCGATCTTCACCTCGTAGTCGTTGCGCACGTCAATCAGCACCACGTCGGGCTCGTCGATCAGCGCGTTCCAGTCGGTGGGCTTGACGTAGGTGCCGGCGTTCTTCGCCGGGTTCAGGCCAGGTACGCCCAGCGTGACGATTTCGCGCTTGGGCCGCACCTTCATGCGATAAAACGGCAGCACCTCGGCGCTGGCCTCCTTGTGCTGCAGGCCCGCCAAGCGGACGTCGGAGCGCAGCCAGGCCAGCACCGCATGCACGCCCTCGGGCGAGCCGGCGATGGTGCCGTTGATGCCTTCCTGCGCCAGCAGCAGCGTGCCTTTGACGCCTTGCGCGTCGCAAAACGCTTGCAGCGGCGCCACCAGGGCGGCGTAGTCGGGCAGGTCGACAAATTGGTAGAGGGCGGCGGTGAGGTAGTGGGGCATGGGAGGGAAATCATACCCAGTCGCCTTCCGCACAGTGGCGCTGCGCCAGGCGCCGCCCGAGTCGCCGGCAGCCTACTCGCCGCGCACCAGCGCCGCCACGCCGGCGTGCACATCGGCACCGCTCGGGTGCTGGTACAGGCGCAGGCCGAACTCGGGCAGGATGGCCAGCAGGTGGTCGAAGATGTCGCCTTGCGTGGCCTCGTACACCAGCCATGCGGTGCTGGAGGTGAAGCAGTACAGCTCCAGCGGCACGCCTTCGGCCGTGGGCTGCAGCGTGCGCACCATCAGCGTCATGCGCTGGTGGATGCCGGGGTGGGCGCGCAGGTAGGCCAGCACATAGGCGCGGAAGGTGCCAATGTTGGTCAGGCGCCGCTGGTTGGCAATCAGCTCGACGCGCTCGCCCAGGACGCTGCGCGCCTCCTCATTGCTGTGCTCCACCTCGGCGCGCTTGTTTTCGATGTACTCGTGCAGCAGCGCAAAAGCCGAGAAGCGCTCGGTTTGCGCCGCGTCGAGAAACCGAATGGTGCTCGCGTCCAGCAGCAGCGTGCGCTTGATGCGCCGCCCACCCGACTCGCTCATGCCGCGCCAGTTGCGGTAGCTCTCCGTCATCAGCCGCCAGGTGGGGATGGTGGTGATGGTCTTGTCCCAGTTCTGCACTTTGACGGTGTGCAGCGCAATATCGATCACGTCGCCGTCGGCGCCGACCTGCGGCATCTCGATCCAGTCGCCAATGCGCAGCATGTCGTTGGACGAGAGCTGCACGCCGGCGGTGAACGAGAGGATGGTGTCCTTGAACACCAGCATCAGCACGGCAGACATGGCGCCCAGGCCCGAGAGCACGATCAGGGGAGAGCGGTCCAGCAGCAGGGCCACAGAAACAATGGCGCCGGCCAGAATCAGCATGAGTTTGCCCAACTGCACATAGCTCTTGATCGAGCGCACCTTGTGCGCTGAAGCCTGGTCGCCTTTCTCGCGGCTGTATTTCTCTTGTAGCGACAGCAGGGCATCGAGCATGGCCATCAGCGCTGCCACGATCTGGATGGCGATGAACGCCAGCGCGATGTTGCTCAGTACGGTCGCAAATCTGGCGTTCAGGTGCGGCACATACACCACTCCAGCGCTCACCACGAGCCAGGGCAGCAGCCGTGCCAGGCGATGGAGGACGCCTTCGTGCAGCAATATTTC
>JAUCDU010000072.1:0-9570 GCA_034674825.1 Giesbergeria sp. | reverse complement strand
TCATGGGCATTGCCTGCCCGCAAATCGTCTATCCCTACCTGCGCGGAAACGTGGCCGACATCATCAGCCGCGCTGGCTTCCCCCCGGTGCACATGGCCGAAATCAACTTCCAGGCGATGTACGAGCAGCAACAGCAAGCACAGTCTGCCGGCACGGGCGAAACGGCCACGCTGCCCCAGTAATTTTGGGTATTTTCGGCCTCCAGCGCTTGATGCGCTTATATAGCAAGCTATGAAAATAATAGTTTGCGGTGCAGGCGCCTGGGGCACGGCGGTGGCCATCAGTGCTGCCGCCCATCCGGACGGACATGCGGTGACGCTGTGGGCGCGCAGCAGCGCGCAGCAGCAGGCCATGCAGGCTGCGCGCAGCAATGCGCGCTACCTGCCGGATGCGCCATTCCCAAAGGCCCTCGAACTGGCCAGTGGTGACGCCGCCGATTTGCTGGTGCGCGCCCAAAGTGCCGACCTGGTGATACTGGCCGCGCCCATGGCGGCGCTGCGTGCGTTGCTCTTTGGGCTGCGCGACTGCCGCGCGCCGGTCGCCTGGCTGTGCAAGGGCTTTGAGGCCAGCGGTCAGGACGAGCGCTCTTTTGGCCTGCTAGGGAACGAAATACGGGAACAAGTAGCGCCCAAACTCATTGCGGGTGTGCTCAGTGGCCCAAGCTTTGCACAGGAAGTGGCCGCGGCGCGCCCGACGGCGCTGGTCGCCGCCAGCGAGCATGCCGTGGTGCGTGAGACGCTGGTCGCGGCCATGCACAGTCCCAGCGTGCGCGTGTACGAGAACGACGACATTGTGGGCGTCGAAGTCGGCGGCGCGGTAAAGAACGTGCTGGCGATTGCCACCGGCCTGTGCGACGGATTGGCGCTGGGCTTGAATGCCCGGGCTGCGCTCATCACCCGCGGTTTGGCCGAGATGACGCGCCTTGGCTTGGCGCTGGGTGCGCGCGCAGAGACCTTCATGGGTCTCTCCGGGCTGGGCGATCTGGTGTTGACGGCTACCGGTGACCTTTCACGCAATCGCCGCGTGGGCCAACTGTTGGCGCAGGGCCAGACTTTGGCGCAGGCTGTCAATTCTTTGGGGCACGTCGCCGAAGGCGTGTACTGCGCCCGCACCGTGGTGCAGCGCGCCGAGGCGCTGGGCGTGGAAATGCCGATCAGCGAAGGCGTGGTGGCGTTGCTGGACGGCTCGCTGGCGCCCGCGCAAGTTGTGGCCGCGCTGATGGAGCGCGACCCAGCCGTCGAAGGCGCCTGAGCGGCCCCAGCGTGCGCTGCGTGCGGCACACAGACGGTGGTGTGCCGCCGCGCAGCGCGCGTTCAGTTGGTCCTTGAGGTGGCGTGCGCTGCCGCCAGGGCCGTCATGTTGACCACGCGCCGCACCGTGGCCGAGGGTGTGAGCACGTGGGCCGCGCCTGCGGCGCCGAGCAGGATCGGGCCAATGGTGGTGCCGTGGCTGCCGGTGGTCTTGAGCACGTTGAACAGGATGTTGGCCGCGTCCAGGTTGGGGCAGATCAGCACGTTCGCCGAGCCATGCAGGGTCGAGTCGAGCAAGCTGCGCGCGCGGATGCTCTCCGAGAGGGCCGAGTCGCCGTGCAGCTCGCCGTCGCATTCGATGTCCGGTGCCGCTTTGGTGAACAAGTCCCGCGCCTCGCGCATTTTGAGAGCCGACGGGCGGCTCGACGAGCCATAGTTGGAGTGCGACAGAAACGCCACTTTTGGCGGCAGGCCAAAACGCTGCACCACCTTGGCCGCCATCTGGGCGATTTCCGAGAGGTGCAGGGCATCGGGGTTGTCGTTGATATAGGTGTCCGCAATGAACAGGGTGTGCTTTTCCAGCATCAGCGCATTGACGGTGGCCAGGCAGTGTGCCCACGGTTCGACGCCAAAGATGTCCCGAATGTGCTGCACGTGGACGTCGAACTTGCCGACCAAACCGCAGAGCATGGCGTCGGCGTCGCCCAAATGCACCATCAGGGCGGCAATCAGCGTATTCGAACGTCGCACCGCGGCCTTGGCGCTCTCCGGCGTGGCGCCATTGCGGCCCATGAGGCGGTGGTAGGTTTCCCAATAGGTGCGAAAGCGCGGGTCGTCTTCCGGGTCGCAGACCTCGACGTCGCGGCCGAGCTGAATGCGCAGGCCGGCGCGGTCGATGCGCGCTGCAATCACGGCGGGGCGGCCAATGAGGATTGGCCGCGCCAGCCCGTCGTCCACCGCGAACTGAGCGGCGCGCAGCACGCGCTCGTCCTCGCCCTCGGCGTAGGCGACGCGTTGTGGCTGGGCTTTGGCGATGGCGAACACCGGGCGCATGAACATGCTGGTCTGGTAGACAAAGCGCGTCAGGCTTTGGCGATACGCCTCCATGTCTTCGATCGGGCGCGCGGCCACGCCAGACTCTTGCGCCGCGCGCGCCACGGCCGGTGCAATGCGCAGAATCAGGCGTGCGTCAAACGGCGTCGGGATCAAATAGTCTGGCCCGAAGCGCAGCTCCTGGCCGGCATAGGCCGCTGCCACCTCGTCGCTCATTTCGGCCTTGGCGAGGTCGGCAATTTCGCGCACGCAGGCAAGCTTCATCGCCTCGGTGATCTTCGTGGCGCCGCAATCGAGTGCGCCGCGAAAGATGTACGGAAAGCACAGGACGTTGTTGACCTGGTTCGGGTAGTCCGAGCGCCCGGTGGCGATGATGCAATCGGGCCGTACCGCTTTCGCCAGCTCGGGGCGGATTTCGGGCTCGGGGTTGGCCAGCGCCAGGATGATGGGCTTGTCGGCCATGGTCTTGACCATCTCGGCCGTCAGCACCCCGGGCGCGGAGCAGCCCAGGAACACGTCGGCGCCGTTCACCACGTCGGCCAGCGTACGCGCCTCGGTGGTTTGCGCGTAACGGGCCTTCGAAGCGTCGTAGCCGCCGGGGCGGCCTTCGTAAATCACGCCCTTGGAATCGACCATGAAGACGTTGCTGCGCAGCACGCCCAGGCCCACCATCACGTCCACGCAGGCAAGCGCCGCCGCACCCGCGCCCGAGACCGCCACTTTCACTGCGGCAATGTCTTTGCCGACAAGTTCCAGGCCGTTGAGCAGCGCGGCCGACGAAATGATGGCCGTGCCGTGCTGGTCGTCGTGAAACACCGGAATGTTCATGCGCTCGCGCAGCTTCTCCTCGATGTAGAAGCATTCGGGCGCCTTGATGTCTTCCAGATTGATGCCGCCCAGCGTGGGCTCCAGTGCAGCAATGATCTCAACCAGCTTGTCCGGGTCGTTCTCGGCCAGTTCGATGTCGAACACATCGATACCGGCGAACTTCTTGAACAAGCAACCCTTGCCTTCCATCACCGGCTTCGACGCCAGTGGGCCGATATTGCCCAGACCCAGCACCGCAGTGCCGTTGGTGACCACGCCCACCAGGTTGCCGCGCGCGGTGTACTCAAACGCCAGCGATGGGTCGGCCTGGATGTCCAGGCACGGGTAGGCAACACCAGGCGAATACGCCAGTGCCAGGTCGCGCTGGTTGGACAAGGTTTTGGTGGGGGTGACGGAAATTTTGCCGTGCGTCGGGCTGCGGTGGTATTCGCGCGCTGCTTCGCGCAGGGTGAGTTCGGCGTTGCTGAGGGGCTCGGTGGTCATAACAGTTTCCAGATAGCGTGGCGATGCAAGTAAGAGATGGTATGCCCTCTCAACGCAAAAGGCGCGGCGCCGAGTTTTGCGGAGCAGCGCCTTGTCAAAAACAGGTAAAAGTTCAGTGTGCTTCGGCCTGCTTGGCGGCGCGGATGGCCGCCGAGGTATCGCCCTTGGCGCCGTTGAAAAATACGTTGAGCAGCACCGCTGCAATGGAAGACAGCAAAATCCCCGATTCGATCAGGGGGTGGATGGAGTGTGGCATCCACTGGCGAAAGTTCGGGGCCACCAGCGGAATCATGCCGACGCCAATTGAGACGGCAACGATCATGGCGTTGGCGCGGTTGTCACGGAAATCGACGCCCCCCAGGATCCGGATGCCTGTCGCAGTCACCATGCCGAACATCACCAGACCCGCGCCGCCGAGCACGACCGTCGGGAGCGATTCCACCAGTGCCGCCATCTTGGGCAACACCCCCAGCACGATGAGGATGACGCCACCCGCCACACAGACAAAGCGGCTTTTGACGCCGGTGACGGCCACCAGTCCCACGTTTTGCGAGAAGCTGGTGTAGGGAAAGGTATTGAAGATGCCGCCGATGAGGGTGCCCAATCCATCGGTGCGCAGGCCGCGCGCCAGGTCCTTCTGGTCGATCGGGCGGTCGGTCATTTCACCGAGCGCGAGGAACATGCCGGTCGACTCGATCATCACCACAATCATCACCAGGCTCATGGTGAGGATCAGGATGGGGTCAAACACCGGCGTCGCAATCTCAAATGGCAGCACGACGTCAAACCACGCAGCTTTACCGACCTTCTCGAAATGCATCAAGCCCATCGCCACCGCCACCACGGCACCAATGACGATGCCAAGCAGCACAGAGATGTTGGCGATGAAACCCCTGGCAAAGCGCGCGATCAACAGGATGGAGGCCAGCACCAGTCCCGAGATGCCGACGCCGGTCAGGTCGGCGTATTTCGGGTTGGGGATGGTGGGCACGACGGCAAATCCCTTGGGCACTGGCGGCAGTGAAGCACCCGGAGCGCCCGCAGCAGCCTGCACGTCGGCAAGCCATTTAAGGTGCTCGGGGTGTACCACGCTGGGCGCAGTCGGGCCGACGGGGTTGCCGAAAATCCAGTTGATGCCCACGCGCATCAGGCTGATGCCGATCACAGCAATGATGGTGCCGGTGACCACGGGCGGGAAGAAACGCAGCATCCGGCTGACACCCGGCGCTATGAGGATGGAGATGATGCCCGCGCCAATGATGGAGCCAAAAATCAGCCCGGCTCCCGCAGTACCGCCGGTGGTCTGCGCCATGGACACCATGGGCGCGACCGAAGCAAAGGTGACACCCATCATCACCGGCAGCTTGATGCCGAACCAGCGCGTGGCGCCCAGCGCCTGAATCAGCGTGACGATTCCGCAGACAAACAGGTCGGCTGAAATCAGTTTGGCGACCTGTTCGGGCGAGAGGTTCAGCGCGCGTCCAACAATGAGCGGTACCGCAACCGCGCCGGCGTACATCACCAGCACGTGCTGCAGGCCGAGGGCGGTCAACCGGCCCAGCGGCAGGTGTTCGTCAACAGGGTGAACATTGGGTTGCATCGGAGGCTCCTTGGAAGACCGGGAGAGTGAGAGACTTACCTGCCCATGCGCACAGCGCGATAGTCCATACAAAAAGTGTATACAAAATAGAATAAATGGCTGCTAATGGCAAACCCTTGGATTCAAGGCTGGTCCGACTTTTTGATCCCGCCGGATCAAGCAGCAGCCACAAAAATATTGCCGAAAAATGGCTCTAGCGCTCATGTATGTAGCGCCAGTAGCTATAAATTCAGGAGCAATTGACCGTTTGCATGCGCCCTGAACACAACTGCCGCACCTAAAAGTTGCCCAATGCGTCGGTACCCAGCAGGCGCGCCGCCACTCAGTACCCGAGCGTCTTGCCGTCCGGGTTGCGTGGGTCCGAGTAGCCGTACAGCACGCCTGCGCGCAGGGCGATGGTCTGGGTGCGGCCCATTGAGGGCTTCACCGCAACGTTGTGGCCGCGCTGGCGCAGCAGCGCCAGGGTGTCGGGCGAGAGGCCTTTTTCCACGCGCAACTCGTCGGGCGTCCACTGGTGGTGCACGCGCGGGGTCGATGCCGCCTCGGCCGGGTTCATGCCGAAGTCGATGGTGTTGACCACGGTCTGCAATACCGTGGTGATGATGCGCGCGCCGCCGGGGCTGCCCGTGACGAGCACCGGCTTGCCGTCCTTGAGCACCAGTGTTGGCGTCATGGAGGAGAGCGGGCGCTTGCCGGCCGCCACCGCATTGGCGTCGCCCCCCACCAGGCCGTAGGCGTTGGCGACGCCGGGCTTGGCGGAAAAATCGTCCATCTCGTTGTTCAGCAAAATGCCGGTACCGGCAGCCACGATGCCGCTGCCGAAGTTGGTGTTCAGCGTGTAGGTCACCGCCACCGCATTGCCGGCTTGGTCGACCACCGAGAAGTGCGTGGTCTGGTCGCTTTCGTACGGCTGGGGCTTGCCGGGTTGGATGCTCTTGCCCAGGCGTGCGTGGTTGGGGTCGATGCCGGCGCGCAGCGAATCGGCGTAGCGCTTGGAGGTCAGGCCCTTGAGCGGAATTTTCACGAAGTCGGGGTCGCCCAGGTATTCCGCGCGGTCCGCGTAGGCCAGCTTCATGCTCTCGGCCATGTAGTGGATGGTCTGCGCGCTGTTGGAACCCCACTCGGCCAGCGGCAGGGGCTCGAGCATGTTGAGGATTTGCACCAGGTGCGGGCCACCCGAGGACGGTGGCGGCATGGTCACGATCTCGTAGCCGCGGTAGCTGCCGTGCGTGGGCACGCGCTCGACCACCTTGTAGTTGCGCAGGTCAGCCAGCGTGAGGGCGCCTTTGTGCGGGGCCATCTCAAAGGCGATTTTCTGTGCAATCGCGCCTTCGTAGAACGCCTTGGCGCCTTCGCTTCCAATCAGGCGCATGGAGGCGGCGAGGTCTTTTTGCACCAGCAGGTCCCCGGCCTTGAGCGGCTCGCCGTTTTTCCAGAAAATCGCCTGCGTGGCCGGCCATTGGCCCATGGACTTTCGGGTCTGCAGCAGCACCTTGGCCAGGGTTTCGCTTATCGGATAGCCTTGCTCGGCCAGCGCGGCGGCAGGGGCCACCACCTTGGCCAGCGGCATCGTGCCCCAGGTCTTCAAGGCGTGCTCCATGCCGGCCACCGTGCCGGGCACGCCCACCGCATAGTGCGTGAAGAGCGATTTGCCGTTCACCACCTTGCCATCAGCGCCCAGGTACATGTCGCGCGTGGCGGCGCTGGGCGCCATTTCGCGAAAGTCGAGCGCCACGCTTTTGCCGGTTTTGGCGTCGTACACCATCATGAAACCGCCGCCACCCAGGTTGCCCGCGTTGGGCAAGGCCACGGCCAAGGCAAAGCCGATGCCGACGGCGGCATCCACCGCGTTGCCGCCCGCCTTGAGGATGTCAAGTCCGATCTTCGACGCCAGTTCCTGCTCGGTCGCCACCATGCCGTGGTGCGCCACCACGGGGTGGAACACGTCCATGTCGAAGTCGTAGGCGGCGCCAGCCGCTTTGGCGGCTGCGGTTTGCTGTACGGCGGGTGGCGCGGCGGGCTGCGGGGCAGCGGCCGGCGACCCGGAACTGCAGGCGGCCAGGTTCAGCAGCGCAAGCGCAAGGCTGCTGGCCAGCAAGGTGTGGCGAATTTTCATGGAGTCTCCTCGGGTTGCAAACGGCACCCTCGCAACATGCCATGGGCACAGCCAAGCCGCAAGCTGAGGGCAGACCAGTGTAGGAAGCTGCCAGCAGCGCAGGTGCTACCAATTACTTCAGCAGGTCATGCAGCGCGCGCGCAATCACCTTGGTGGCGCGGCGCAGGTCCTCCAGATCGAGCCGCTCGTCGGCGCGCTTGGCGTGCGATTCGAGCACGGTGCGCGGCCCCGCGCCGTAGATCACGCCGGGAATGCCTTGCTCGGCGTACAGGCGCACGTCGGTGTAGAGCGGCGTGCCAATGGCCGGCGGCACCGCGCCAAACACTTCGCCCGCGTGCTTTTGCAGGGCATCGACCAGCGGCTGGTTGCCTGCCAGCGGCGTCATGGCGTTGGCCAGCAACAATCGGCGGATGTCCACGGCAATGCCTTGGCATTCTCCCGCCGCTTTGGCGATGCAGGCGCGGATGGCGGCCTCCACTTCGGCCACGTTTTCTTCGGGAATAATGCGTCGATCGAGCTTGAACGTGACCTTGCCGGGCACGACGTTGGTGTTGGTGCCGCCCTCGATGCGGCCCACATTCAGGTAAGGGTGGGTGATGCCCGGAACCTTGGAAAGCAGCTTGCGGTTCTCGTTGTTGAGGGCGTACAGGGCGTTCAGGATATGCACCGCGCCTTGCAGCGCATCGACGCCGGTGTCCGGCACCGCGGCGTGTGCCATCTTGCCGTGCACTGTCACTTCCATTTGCAGGCAGCCGTTGTGCGCGGTCACCACTTCGTAGGAGAAACCGGCTGCCAGCAGCAGGTCGGGGCGGGTGAGGCCTTGTTTGAGCAGCCAGCCGGGGCCGAGCAGGCCGCCAAATTCCTCGTCGTAGGTGAAGTGCAATTCGATGGCGCCCTGCGTGGGCTTGGCCACGGCTTCGAGCGCGCGCACCGCAAAGGTGAAGCTGGCGAAGTCGCCCTTGCTTACGGCCGTGGCGCGGCCGTACATCTTGCCGTCGACGATTTCTGCGCCGTAGGGGTCGTGCGTCCAGCCTTCGCCTGGCGGTACCACGTCGCCATGGGCATTCAGCGCCACGGTGCGCCCGCTGCCTGCCGGGCCGTAGGGGCGGCGCACGATCAGGTTGGTGATGCTCTCCATGCCATAGGCCTGCACGTCGGCCTGCGGCACCGGGTGGCGCTCGGCCTCGAAGCCCATGGGCGCCAGCAGCTCGGCCGTGCGTTCGGCGTGGGGTGCGTTGTTGCCGGGCGGCGTGTCGGTGGGCACGCGCACCAGCGCCTGCAGGAACGCTATTTCTTCGTCGAAATGCTGGTCAATCCAGGCGTCGAGCGCGCGGTAGTCGGTTGTTGTGGTCATGCGGATGCCTCGGCAAGTTGGTGCAAGACGTGGCTGAAGGCCTGCACGGCCAGCTCCATGTCGTCGTTGGTGGTCGATTCCAGCGGGTTGTGGCTGATGCCGGCGTTCTCGCCGCGCACAAACAGCATGGCCTGCGGCATGACTTCGTGCAGCTTCATGGCGTCGTGTCCGGCGCCGCTGGGGATGCGGTACACCGGCACGCCGAGCGATTCAACGGCGCGCTCCCAGCGCTGCTGCCAGACCGGTGCGCTGGGCGCAGCCGCGGCGCGCATGGATTCTTCAATGCGGTACTGCAGGCCGCGGCGCGCGGCAATGGCGGCGAGCTCGCCAAGCACGTCGGTGCCCAGCGCGTCGCGCTGCGCGTCGTTGGGGGCGCGCAGGTCGAGTGAGAACTGGCAGCGGCCCGGCACGACGTTGATCGAGCCATTGGGTACCTGCAGCACGCCCACGGTACCGACCGAATCACCGTCTTGTGCGGCGCGGCGCTCCACGTACAGCAGCAGCTCGGCCGCGCCGGCTGCCGCGTCGCTGCGGCGATCCATGGGCGTGGTGCCGGCGTGGCTGGCCATGCCCATAAATTCGCCCACATAGCGCAGGCTGCCGTTGATGGAGGTGACGACGCCCAGCGGCAGGTCGAGTTCGTTCAGCACGGGCCCCTGCTCAATGTGAACCTCGACAAAGCCCAGGTAGCGCGCCGGGTCGCGCTGCAGTTTGGGAATGTCGGCGATGCACAAACCTGCGCCTTCCATGCAGGCGCGCATGGAGATGCCGTCAGCGTCCTGCTGCTCCAGCCAGGCGGGGTTGAAGTGGCCAATCAATGCGCCCGAGCCCAGAAACGTCGCCTTGTAGCGCTGGCCTTCTTCTTCGGCAAAGCCCACGACCTCAA
>JAUCDU010000071.1:0-9601 GCA_034674825.1 Giesbergeria sp. | reverse complement strand
TGCCGGCGACGCCGCCAACGACGGCACCCACGCCGGTGCCCACTTGGGCGTTAGTGGGATTTGAAGAACAGGCGCCCAGGCCCAGAGAGGCAACAAAGGCGATGGCGATTGCGAGATGTCGGGTTTGCATGGCGAAGTCCCTTTCAGGAAAGTGGAACAAAGGCCGCGCCGCGAAATAGCGTGCGTGGGGCCGATGACCCACTATCGTGCAGAGGCCCTTGACGGGCTGTAGGACGCGCAGTGCAGCAGGTGTCAGCGCAGGTGCTCAGCCGCGCGGTGTGCACAGGCTGATGGTGAGCAGCAGCGAGGCATTGCTGCGACCTGTGAGCGCATGCGGCGTGCCGCCTTCAAGATGCACAAAATCTCCTGCGCCCAAGACCTGCAATGCGCCAGGCGTCTGCAGCTCGCATTCGCCCTCGATGCACAGCAGCGTGATTTCGCCCGGTACCTGGTGTTGCGGCAGGGTTTTGCCGGCAGGCACCACCAAGCGGATCACTTCGAGTTCCTTGGCCTTGAGAATGGCGGTATTGACGGCACCCGTGAGCGCCGCGCCCAGCGGGGCGATGCGGACGACTTCGGACGATGGGGTGTGAAGCAGGGCCATGGCAGTCTCCCTTGAAACAGGCTTGTGGTCAGTGTGTCAAACGGAGCGACTGCGCGCAAGCGGCGGGTTCTTGGCGAAGTAGCGCGTGATGCCGCGCATCAGCGCGTCGGCAAGTTGCTCCTGGTAGGCGCTGCTGCGCAGCCGCTTTTCCTCTTCCGGGTTGCTGATGAAGGCGGTCTCCACCAGCACGCTGGGGATGTCGGGCGCCTTGAGCACGGCAAAACCCGCCTGCTCCACGCGTGGCTTGTGCAGCTTGCCGACCTGGCCGATTTCGCCCAGCAACACGCTGCCCAGCTTGAGGCTGTCGTTGATCTGCGCCGTGGTGCTCATGTCGATCAGCGCGTGGCGCACTTGCTGGTCTTGCGCGCGCACGTTCAGGCCGCCCACCAGGTCGGCCTGGTTTTCCTTGTTCGCTAGCCAGCGTGCGGCGGAGCTGGACGCGCCGCCCTGGCTGAGCGCAAACACGCTGGCGCCGCGCGCCGCCGGGTTGGTGAAGGCATCGGCATGAATGCTCACGAACAGGTCGGCCTGGACGCGCTGCGCCTTTTTTACGCGCGTGCCCAGCGGCACGAAGTAGTCGGCATCACGCGTCAGGTAGGCGCGCATCGGGTTGCCGCCTACGGTGGTGGCGTTGATGCGCTCGCGCAGCAACAGTGCGACCTTGAGCACCACGTCTTTTTCGTGCGTGCCTTGCGGGCCTGTGGCGCCGGGGTCTTCGCCGCCGTGCCCGGGGTCGAGTGCCACGATGATCAATCGATCGGTTTTCCGTCCAAGCGCCAGCGCTGGCGCTTCAGGGTGGGCCGGGCGCTTGCCGGGTTGTGCTTCTTGCGGCGCTGCAGACGCCAGCTCGCCTGGGATGTCCATCTGCACACCCGGCGCGGCGGCGCTCCGCGTGCCGCCGGCCCGGGCAATCAGGTCGCCCAGCGGATCCGATTGCGCTGGCTCTGAGCGCGGCGTGGCAGACAGGGCTTGGGTGCTTTGTGCTGCCGCAGCTCCTGGCGCAGACTCGGCCACACGGTCTGGCGAGGCTTGCAGGCGCTCGGCGATCAGGGACTCAAGCGGGTCTATCGGAACTTCCGGGTACAGGTCGAACACCAGCCGATGCCCGTAGGCGGCTATCGGCGGCAGCGCAAACACTTGCGGTTTCGCCGCCTGTTTGAGGTCCACCACCAGACGCACCACATTCGGGGCGTTCTGGCCGACGCGGATGCCGGCAATGTTGGGGTCGTCGCGGCGCACTTTGGCGACCAGTTCGCGCAGCTCGGGGCTCAGGTCGATGCCTTCAATGTCCACCGCCAGGCGCGGCGGCGTGCTGACGAAAAACTGGCGTGCCTTGAGCAGGCCGTCGGACTCCAGCGTGACGCGCGAATACTCGGGCGCGGGCCAGATGCGCACGGCCAGGATGGTGGCCCCACGCGCAATTTGCTGGCGCCCCAACAGCAGCACCAGGCTGCCGGCCTGCAGCAGCGCGCGTCGCGAAGTCAGCGTGCGCAAAGACGTCGCGGAAGGCTCTTGGGGGGCAGTGGGTTTCATGGGTGCAGTCCTTGCAGCAGGTGCTCGCCGCGAGGCGTACCTGCTTGCAGGCGCACCTCTCGCGCGGTTTCGCTTGTTGCTTCAATGTGGATAGCAAGGTCTGCAGGAGGAATCAGGCCCGCAGCCTTCTCGGGCCATTCTGCCAGTTTTAGGCCCGGGCTGGCAAACAGCTCCCGAAAGCCGGCGTCTTCCCACTCGCGCGGGTCGCTGAAACGGTAGAAGTCGAAATGCCAGATGGCGAGCGGGCCCGCCTCGTGCGGCTCCACCACCGCATAGGTCGGGCTCTTGATGCGCCCTTCGACGCCGAGCGCACGCAGCAGGTGGCGCACCAGCGTGGTCTTGCCGGCACCCAGGTCGCCGTGCAGGCTGATGAACGCATCGGCGATGCCCGGTTGCGCGGCGAGCTGGCGGGCGAAGGCCTCGGTGTCGGCCTCGCGGTTCCATGCCAGCAGGCGGGTCTTGTGCGCGGGGGGCGTTTCTACAATCGGGCGATGGTGGTCAGCAGCAGTCACAGTCAACTCGTTCCTCAAATCGCGCAATGGGCGCGCGAGCTTGGATTTTCCCAAATCGGCATTGCGGGGGTGGATCTTTCGTCGGCCGAGCCCGGGCTCAAGGCCTGGCTGGCCGAAGGCTTCCATGGTGACATGCAGTACATGGCAGCGCACGGCATGAAGCGCGCCCGCCCGGCCGAGCTGGTGCCGGGGACGGTGAGCGTCATCACGGCGCGCATGGACTATCTGCCCCGGGACACGCCAGAGGGCTGGCAGGCGGTTGAATTTGCCCGGCTGGACGACCCGTTGCAGGGTGCGGTGTCGGTCTACGCCCGGGGGCGCGACTACCACAAGGTGCTGCGCGCGCGCCTGCAAAAGCTGTGCGACCGCATTGCCGAGGCGGTCGGGCCCACCGGCTACCGCGTGTTCACCGACTCGGCGCCGGTGCTGGAGGCCGAGCTGGCCGCGCGCAGTGGCCAGGGCTGGCGCGGCAAACACACGCTGGTGCTCAACCGCGAAGCCGGCTCGATGGCGTTTCTGGGCGAAATCTACCTGGACATGCCGCTGCCCGAGAGCGAGCCGGTGAGCGCCCACTGCGGCAGCTGCCAGGCTTGCATTGACGTGTGCCCGACACAGGCCATCGTCGCGCCGTACCGGCTGGATGCGCGCCGCTGCATTTCGTACCTGACGATTGAAAACGCCGGGCCGATTCCGCTCGAATTTCGCCGTCCCATCGGCAACCGTATCTACGGCTGCGACGACTGCCAGCTCATCTGCCCGTGGAACAAATACGCCCGCACCAGCCCGCTGGCCGACTTTGACGCGCGCGCCGGGCTCACTGGCCAGCAGCTGGTGGCGCTGTTCGCGTGGGACGAGGCGACCTTCTTGAAGATGACCGAGGGCGGCCCGATTCGACGCATCGGCCACGAGCGCTGGCTGCGCAATGTGGCGGTCGCCCTGGGCAATGCGCTGGCCAAGACCCATGCGCCCGAGCTGCGCGCCGCGCTGCGCACGCGCTCCGGGCACGAGAGCGCCCTGGTGCGCGAACATGTGGCGTGGGCGCTGGAGTACGAAAATATTGAGTGAAATTGGACTCTAGCGCTTATCCATAAAGCGCTGATAGCTATCAAATCAATAGTTAACCAAGCGGCCCCAAGACCCCCAGTGCCAGCGCCAGGCTCGCCGGCCCGAGTACGGTCGAGAGCGTCACCAGACCTGCGGCATACGGCCCGTTGTAGCCCATGCGCGCGGCCAGCACGTAGCAGCTGGACGACGTGGGCAGGGCAGAGAAGGTCAGCAGCACGGTCGTCTGCAGGGCGTCCAGCCCCATCAGGCGCGCTGCCAGCCAGGCGATGAGCGGCTGCAGCACATGGCGAATCGACAGCAGCGACACCGTCAGCGCCTTGTCGTGGCGGAGCGACCCGAACTGCAGGCCAGCGCCGGCGGTCATCAGGCCCAGCGCAATGGCGGCGGCCCCGACGCGCGACAGGCTGGGCGCCAGCAGGTCGGGAATCTGCAGGCCCGCCAGATTGGCGGCAAGCCCGGCGGTGGTGGCCAGAATCAAGGGATTTCGGAGCAGCTCGCGCGCAAAGTGGTGCTCGCCCTTGCGCGCCATAGGCCACACCGCCGCCACGTTGAACAGGGGCACCGAAAACCCGATCAGCACCGCAATCAACTGCAGGCCCTGGGCCCCGCCCAGCCGCTCTGCCATCGCCAGGCCGATGAAGGAGTTGAAGCGAAACGCCACCTGCGCCGCGCCAGCGTGGGCGCGCGGCTCGATCCGCCCGCGCAGCCCCGGCAGATGCGGCAGCGCATAGGCCAGCGCAATGCCCGAGACACCGCTGAGCAGGCCGGCGCCGATCAGATTTGAGGCCTCGCCGAGTTCGATCGGGCTGCGCACGATCGACTGGAACAGCAACACCGGAAACAGCAGGTAGTACACCAGCGCTTCGACAGGCTGCCAGACCGCCCGGTTGAGGGCGGTGAAGCGGCACACCAGATAGCCCAGCAGGATGAGCGAGAAATCTGGAAACAGGATTTGGGCGTAGATCAAGGCACGCAGGATAGCCGTGCCGGAGCCGGAAAGCTGACGCGCGCGGTACAGATTCGTCGGCCGCTCTGCTATCGTTTCGCATGCCCTCGCTTGCCGCCAGTCAGACCGCCATCGACCAGTTTGCCGACGCGCTGTGGCTTGAAGACGGGCTGTCGCGCAACACGCTTTCTGCCTACCGCAGCGACCTGCGGCATTTCGCGCTTTGGCTGGCGGCGCAAACGCCGGCTGTGGCGCTGGACGACGCGGCCGAGCACCACATTCAGGCCTGGTTTGCCGAGCGCCATGCGCTCACGCGCGCCACCAGCGCCAATCGGCGCCTGACGGTGCTACGGCGCTACTTCCATTGGGCGCTGCGCGAGCGCCGCATCGCCACCGACCCCAGCGTGCGCTTGCAGGCGGCACGGGCGCCGATGCGCGTGCCCAAGACACTCTCGCAGGGGCAGGTCGAAGCCTTGCTGGCAGCGCCAGAGGTGCGCAGCGCGCTGGGCCTGCGCGACCGCAGCATGCTGGAGCTGATGTATGCCAGCGGCCTGCGCGTGTCCGAACTGGTGCAGCTTAAAACCTGGAACCTCGACCTGAACGCCGGTGTGCTGCGCGTGCTCGGCAAGGGCAACAAAGAGCGGCTGGTGCCGTTTGGAGAAGAGGCCGGCGCCTGGCTCACGCGTTACCTGGAGGAAGCGCGAGCAGCCATTCTGGCGGGCCAGCAGAGCGAGGATCTGTTTGTCACGGCGCGCGGCAGCGGCATGACGCGTGTGCGCTTCTGGGGCATTGTGCGCGAGCATGCGCTGCGCGCCGGCATCACGGCGCCGCTGTCACCGCATACCTTGCGCCACGCCTTTGCCACGCATTTGCTCAACCACGGCGCCGACCTGCGCGTGGTGCAGCTGCTGCTTGGCCATGCCGATATTTCCACCACCACGATTTACACCCACGTGGCGCGCGAGCGCCTGCGTGAGCTGCACGCGCGGCACCACCCAAGGGGTTAGCGCGGTCTATTCGGCGCCCAGGCTCTCGGCCCAGGCCAGGGCCTGCAGGTGGGCCCAGTTGACCTGGTGGTTGGACAAATGGAGCTGCTCGGTGTTGTGGGCAAAAGCCACCTCGTCGCCGCTTTCACACGCCTTGGCCAGCGCCAAGAGCGGCGCGAATACGCCGCGATCGTGCAGCAGGGCGTCCACCACCGACTCGGGCAGCGCCACCGAGGTCAGTGCGCTCTCCAGCGGCATGCTGAGCATGGTGTCGAGCATCGAGAACACCCCGACCACAAAGGCGTTGTCGCAGTCTTCTGGCGAGAGCAGGTCTTGCGCGAGCAGTTCCATCAAGCGCCCCCGCACCACCGCCATGGTGCCCACTGCCGGTGGCGAGCCTCCGGCGCGCGACGTGGTCAGCAGCAGCGCGGCCCAGCGGAACAGCTTTTTCAGCCCCAGGATCATCACTGCGTGGCGGAACGAGGTGATCTCGCACTGCAGACCAAAGCCGGACGAGTTGATGAAGCGCAGCAGGTTGAAGGACAGCGTCGGGTCCCGCTTGAGCAGCTCTTCGATCTCGTCGGTGCTGCCCTGGCGCCGGACCAGATTGATGAGCTGAATGATGGTTGCCTGCGACGGCCGAATCGTCTTCGCCTGCACCAAAGAAGGCTTGGCGAACCAGTAACCTTGGAACAGCTTGACGCCCAGGTCGGCCATGCGCTGGAACTGCTCGGCTGTTTCGACCTTCTCGGCGACGATTTCGGCCTTGCTGTAGTTGCGTGCAAATTGCACCAGCGGCGCCGCCAGCTCGGGTTTGAAGGCTGTCACGTCAAGTTTGATGAAAGCGGCCATGGGCAGCCAGCCCGCATACGGCCTGCGAAGCACCTGCTGATCAAAGGCAAGGCGAAAGCCCCGTTCTCTCAAACCTTCGAAAACGCCAATGCACGCGGCAATGGCTTCGGCGTCGGCGCCCTCGGGCAAGGTCGGTATTTCAAGCACGACCTTGTCGGGGTGGATCAGCTCCAGGTGGCCGCCGGCGAGGCTGTCGTGCGTGCAGTTGATGAACACCGTCAGCTTGCCCACCAGGGCTTCGGCACCGCCGTATGACAGCGCGTTGAACAGCAGCGCCGCGTCGCTCGCCGCTGTGTGGGCGTCCAGCGCCGTCGAGCGGTCAAACAGTTCGTAGCCCATCACCGCGCGGTTTGCGTCCACGATGGCTTGACGGGCGATCACCGCCATGTCGCTTGCGGCTACGGCTTCTTGCGAAGCTGTTGCGGTGGGGTCGCTGTCGGTTGGTTGAGGCATGGTCTGCTGCAAAATGGAAAGTAGGTCGCGCGCAGGGGCGCATTCCCTGATTCTAGGCCGCTCGGCAGGCCGCGAATCAATCGGAGATGTGGTCGGCCCAGGCCAGCGCTTGCAGGTGCGCGCCGTTGATCTGCGCGCTGGAGAGCTCCAGCGCGTTGGCAGCCTGGTCGAAGGCGCCGTCGTCCGTGCTTTCGCAGGCCTCTGCGAGTTGCAGCAGCCGTCCCAGCGGTCCCTCATGACGCAGCAGTGCGTCGGCCACTGGCTCCGGGACGGTGATCAGCCGCAAAGCCGACTCCATCGGCATGCTGAGCATGGCGTCGAGCAAGGAGAAGATGCCCACGACAAAAGCTTCGTCGGCCATTTCCTGGTCGAACAGTTCAAGCGCCAACAGCTCCATGAGTCGCCCGCGCACCACCGCCGTACTGCCGACCGATGGCGGCGGGCCACCAGTGCGCGATATGGTCAGGAGCAGGGCGGCCCAGCGGAAAAGCTTCTTGAGACCCATCAGCATGACCGCCTGGCGGAACGAGGTGACCTCGCGCGTCAGGCCAAAACCGGACGAGTTGATGAGCCGCATCAGGTTGAAAGCCAGCCCGGCGTCTTTCTTGAGCACCTCTTCGATCGCATCCGTGCTGGCCTGTTTGCGCACCAGGCTCATCAGTTCAAGAATGGCCGCCTGGGAAGGCGAAACAAGTCGGGCCTGGACCAGCGAGGGGCGCGCAAACCAGTAGCCCTGAAACAGCGCGATGCCCTGACTGGAAGCAATGTCGTACTGCTGCGCCGTTTCGACCTTCTCCGCCACCAGTTCTGCCTCCGAATGGCGCCCTGCGTAGCTGATGAGCACCGCCAACTGGTCTGGCGCCAGCACCGACAGGTCCAGCTTGATGTAGTCGGCCAGCGGCAGCCAAGCGGCGTAACTTGACTGCAAGACCGTGTGGTTGAACGCCAGATGAAATCCGCGTTCGCGCAGGCCGGCCAGCACCGGCAGACGCGCAGCCACTTCATCGGCGGCAGCATGGCCCAACGGGGGGATTTCCAGCACCACCTTGTCGGGGTCGATCAGTTCGAGGTGGCCGCCAGACAAACTCTCGTGCGTGCAGTTGACAAAAATCAGCGTTTTACCGACCAGGTCTTCGGTGCCGGCGTGCGAGAGCGCGCTGAACACCAGCGCCACATCGGTGGCGGCGGTGTGCTCGGGGCCGGTACGTGAGCGGTTGAACAGCTCATAGCCGATGACCGCCTGCTGCCCATTGACGATGGCTTGGCGCGCAATCATCGCGACGGACGGCGTCTGTATGGGCGGCGGCGTTTGGGAATCGGGCAATGCAGAACTGAACATCGGATCGGACTTCACAACAGTAAAAGCAGCGTGGCCGAATTGTCGGCCGTACCACTGTGCTTGGGCAGCATTTTAGGAAGCGTTGCTTCCAGCGTCTTGCGCGCCATGGTTCAACCAGGCCAGCTCGGCGTCGGTAAAGCCGGCGCGGCGCCGGGCTTCGATATTGAGCGGCGGCCTTGGGTGGGGGGCTTCATGGTGCGCAGCCAAGTGCGCATAGTGCACGTAAGGATCGAGTGTGGCGCGCTCGCACAGCCATCGATACCAAAAGTTACCTATGGCCACGTGGCCCACTTCGTCGTGCAGGATGGTATCGAGGATGGCGGCTGCGGCCAGCGCATCGGCTGCGCCGTTCTGGCGCAACTTGCGCTGGATCAGCGGGGTAGCGTCCAGGCCACGCGCCTCCAGCGTGCGCGGCACCAGCGCCATGCGCGCAAGCGGGTCGTGGCGGGTTGTCTCGCACATGGTCCACAAGCCCTGGTGCGCCGGGAAGTCGCCATAGTCGTGCCCCTGGGCCCGCAAATGATCGCGCAGCAGGGTGAAATGCTGCGCTTCTTCCGCCGCCACCCTGAGCCAGTCCAGGTAGTAGGCGCGTGGCATGTCGGAGAAGCGCCAGACCGCGTCCAGTGCCAGGTTGATGGCGTTGAACTCGATGTGGGCAATGGCGTGCAGCAGCACCGCACGGCCCAGCGGCGTGGCAGGCGAGCGGCGCGCCACCGCGCTGTGGTCGAGCAACTGCGGGCGATCCGGCCTGCCGGGCAGGTCGGCAGGCTCGGCGGGCGCCACGTCCGCTATCGAAAGCGAAGCTGCCTGCGCTTGCAGTGCAAGCGTGCCCGCCACCTTTTCATCCACATCGGGAAGGCCAAGCACCTCCAGGGCGCGGTGTCGAAGTTCCATCCCTACAATTGTAGAAAGCCCCCGGCGCTGCGCCGTGGTGCACATAGATGAGGACGAACATGGCTGTATATGCATTGGACGACCAGGCCCCGCAGATTGCGCCCAGCGCCTGGGTAGCGGGCTGCGCGCAGGTGATGGGTGCTGTGGTGCTGGAAGAAGACGCGAGCGTGTGGTTTGGCACGGTGGTGCGTGGCGACACCGAATCCATCACTATCGGCGCGGGCTCGAACGTGCAGGACGCCAGCGTGCTGCACGCCGATTTCGGGCAGCCGCTGGTCATCGGCAAGCGCGTGACGGTCGGCCACAAAGTCATGCTGCACGGTTGCACCATTGGCGACGAAAGCCTGATCGGCATTGGCGCGGTGGTGCTCAACGGCGCCAAGATCGGCAAGCACTGCCTGGTGGGTGCGGGGGCGC
>JAUCDU010000070.1:0-9704 GCA_034674825.1 Giesbergeria sp. | reverse complement strand
TTTCCGCTGGGACGACCAGTTCAACCTGGGCCTGGACCCCGATACCGCGCGCGCGTTCCACGATGCGACGCTGCCCAAGGACGCCTCCAAAGTGGCGCATTTCTGCTCCATGTGCGGCCCCAAGTTCTGCTCCATGAAGATCACGCAGGAAGTACGTGAATTCGCCGCACGACAAGGGCTGAGCGAAGCCGCCGCGCTTGCCCACGGCCTGCAAGCCAAGGCGGCAGAGTTCCAGCAAGCGGGTGGTGCGCTGTACCTGCCGCTGCGGAAGTTGCTGTAGCCCGGGCCAGGGAGGCGGCGAAAGGGCCGGTGCCCCAGCTCCCTGGTCAGAGGGTCTTCCCGGGGGCAATCCGGTTCGCGTCTTGGCTATGCTCGCTCCAGCGAACATGTAAGTAACTGTTCTGGCTTGGAGTACCCCTCAAAGCCAGGACCAACGATCCCACAAGGAAAATCATGAGAGTACTGGCAGGCAAAGCGACATCCATCCGAACGCGGCTCTACTTCGCCACGGTCTTTTCCCTGCTGTTGCTGGTGGGCGTGGGCATGCTCGGCTATGTCGGACTGAACCGCACCCGCGACACCGTGTCCGTGTTGTTCCAGCAGCAGGTGCGCACCTTGACCGATATGTCTGAACTGCGCACCACCCTGGGAGAGATGCGGCGCATCGAGAAGGACATCATTCTCAATTTCAACAATGCGGTCGAGGTGGCAGCGCAGCGCGAGCTGTGGCAACAGACGCTGGCGTCGCTGCGCGAGCGCCTGGCGGCTGTGCGCAGCTTGAAAGCCGACAACGCGAGCTTCGGTGCGGCCATTGGAAAGGCGCTGGAAGAAATCAAACTGTACGAAGACGGCGTTTCTCCGGTGTTCGCGCAGATCGAAGGTGCCCAGCTCGACGGGGCCGGGGGCGCCGCCTATGCGGAAAAGTTCAAAAGCCACATGGTGACCAGCGACGAATTGCTTGCCGGGTTGGCGGCACAGGCACGCAAGAACATGGACGAAGCCCGCGCCGGCGTTGACGCGCGGGCGGCCACGCTGTCGCTGGCCCTGCTGGTGGCGGTGATTCTGGCACTGGCGATCGTGCTGCCGCTGACCATTCTTACGCTGCGCTCCATCACCGCGTCGCTGCAGCAGGCGCGAGGCCTGGCCGAGCACATTGCAGCCGGAGACTTGTCGCAAGAGGTGGTGCCGCGCAGCCACGATGAGCTGGGCCGGTTGGTGCTCACCATGGGGCGCATGCAGGACGCGCTGCGCACCCTGGTTCGCCAGGTGCAGGATGCGGCGGGCAATATCTCGACAGCCAGCGCCGAGATCGCCAGCGGCAACACGGACCTGAGCCAGCGCACCGAGCAGACCGCAGCCAACCTGGAGGAGGTCGCCGCGTCCATGGACACATTGACCGGCACGGTGCAGCACAACGCAGACAATTCGCACAACGCCAGTGCTTCGGCCACCGAAGCCGGCGCCGTGGCCAGCCGCGGCGGCGAAGTCGTGAAACAGGTGGTGAACACCATGGAGCAAATCAGCACGAGCTCGCGCAAGATTTCCGACATCACCGGCGTCATCGATGGCATTGCGTTCCAGACCAACATCCTGGCGCTCAACGCTGCCGTGGAAGCCGCACGCGCTGGCGAACAGGGGCGGGGTTTCGCCGTGGTGGCCAGCGAGGTGCGCAGCCTCGCCGGGCGCAGCGCAGATGCCGCCAAGGAAATCAAGGCCCTGATTGGAGCCTCGGTGGGCCGTGTCGAAGACGGCGCCCGCCTGGTCGGTCAGGCCGGCCAGACCATGACGGAGATCGTCGGCAGCGTGCAGCGCGTCTCCAGCATCATTGGTGAGATCAGCGCCTCGGCTGCGGAAGAACGCGACAACATCGAGCAGATTGGCCAGGCAGTGCGCCACCTGGACCAGATGACGCAGCAGAACGCCGCACTGGTTGAACAATCCGCAGCGGCGGCGCTGTCATTGCGGGACCAGGCGGAGCGCCTCACACGCGCGGTGAGCCAGTTCAAGTTGGGCGACGCTGCTGTGCCTGCCCAGATGCCCCGGGTGGTCGCCCACTCGGCAGGCCAGGCCCCCGTGCGCGCAGTGGCTAGCGAGCGTCAAGCGCTGCATTTGGGTTAAATGCGTAGCGGGTCCAGGCGCCAGGCTCTGGTGCACCCCGCGGCCAATGGCTAGCGCAGGGTTCCAGGCCGGCCCGGGCGTGCGCTCCGCGCAGCCATTGCACACAGCGCGCTACGCCGGCATGCGCAATCCAGACCACATCGCTGCCGGTAGCTTGCGCGCAGCGGGAAGCCTCTCTCACGGCCGCGCCGACCCGCGCCAGCATATCGACCAGGCGCTCCCCGCCGCCCGGCGCATAGGTCGCGAGCTGCGCCGCCCAAGCATCGATTTCGCTGCGTGGCAGTTCGGACCAGGGGCGGCCCTCCCAGGCGCCAAAATCCAGTTCGCGCAGGCGGGCATCTGGGTTTAGAGCTAAATCAGGCCTCAGCGCTTGTACTGCTTGCGCAAGTAGCTCACATCTTTGTAGCGTTGAATACTGCACAGCCACGCGCAGCGGCAGGACGCTTGCCAGCTGGTTGGCACAACGTGCCGTGGCCTGCGGGTCGGCCGGCAGATCAAGCTGGCCGTAGCAGGTGCCGGGCGGCGCCAGCACCGGCGCGTGGCGCACCAGCCACAGGCGCGGCGCGCTCATCCGCCCGCTCCGAGCCCCACGCGTCCAAGCGCCAACGCGGCGCCGAGATAAAACGCAATCTCGGTCACTTGCTGCACCGCGCCCAGGCAGTCGCCGGTAAAACCCTGCAAACGCCGGTAAAACCAATGCGCCAGCAGCGCGGCAAAGGCCGTGCTGACCAGTACCGCAAGCAGCACGAAGAGCAGGCTTTCGCCCAAAGCAATGACGAACAGCGGCACGATGCACCAGGCTGCCGCTGCAGCCAGCTGCACCGGCGTGATCTGGTCCGCCAGGGGCTTGCTTTTCGAGCGCGCCGTGTCGCCCACATGCGAGAGCGCGCGCACCAGCAACAGCGGGAAGAAGCGCGACAGCACATGGCCGCCCACCAGCGCTGCAAGGGCAGGCGACAGGCCCCGCTGGCCGAGCAGGGCCAGCAAGCCGGTCTTCGCGAGCAACGCCAGCACCAGGGCCATGGCACCGAACGCGCCGATGCGCGAGTCCTTCATGATGTCGAGCGCTCGCTCGCGCTCCTGGCTGCCGCCCAGGCCGTCGGCCACGTCGGCCAGGCCATCTTCATGGAAACCGCCGGTGAGCAGCACCGTGGCGGCCGTGCTCAGCGCCGCTGCCACCCAGGGCGTGGCAGGCGCGGCGCCCAGGCCCAAATACAGCAGCGCGTACACGCTGCAGGCGCAGGCGCCCACGACCCAGCCGACGCCAGGAAAATGCGCGCTGGAGGCACGCAGCATGGCCGGGCTGAAACCGACCCAGGCCGCGAGCCGGCCGGTGATCGGAATGCGGGTGAAAAACTGCAGCGCCAGCAGGTAGTGGCGCAGTGCCTGCTGCGCCCGTTCTTCAAAATTCATAGCTGCTCACGCTTATGCGATAAGCGCTAGAGGCTAATTTCATTCAAAATTCTCAAGTCCCGTTGTTTCCGGCTTGCAGAAACAGGCGGTAGGCCGGGTTGCAGGTTTCTTCGACGTGCGGGTAGCCCAGCGTGGCCAAGAATGCTTCGAACGCTTGCCCGTCCCCGGCGGGCACTTGCAGGCCGACCAGAATGCGGCCGTAGTCGGCGCCCTGGTTGCGGTAGTGGAACAGCGAAATGTTCCAGCTTGGCTGCATCAAGCTCAGGAACTTGAGCAGGGCCCCCGGCCGCTCCGGGAAGACAAAGCGCAGCAGCCGTTCGTCTTGCGCCAAGGACGAATGCCCGCCGACGAGGTGGCGCAAATGCTCTTTTGCCAACTCATCGTGGGTCAGGTCCAGCGCTTCAAAGCCATGCTGAGTAAAGTTTTTCGCCAGCTTCGCCGACTCGCCGCGCCCGTGGGTGGCAATCCCGACGAAGACATGGGCGCGCTTGGCATCGCTGATGCGGTAGTTGAATTCGGTGACGTTGCGCGGTCCGCCGGGCAGTTCCCCAATCACTTCGCAGAAACGCCGGAAACTGCCGCGCGCTTCGGGGATGGTGACCGCCAGCAAGGCCTCGCGCTCTTCGCCCACCTCGGCGCGCTCGGCGACAAAGCGCAGGCGGTCGAAATTCATGTTGGCGCCGCACAGAATCGCGGCATAGGTCTCGCCGCGCGTCTTGTGTGTTGCCACGTACTGCTTGATGGCGGCAACCGCCAGCGCGCCGGCAGGCTCGACGATGCTGCGCGTGTCAACAAACACGTCCTTGATGGCGGCGCAGACGGCATCGGTATCGACCGTCATGAATTCGTCGACCAGACCGCTGGCGATACGAAAGGTCTCCTCGCCGACGAGCTTGACGGCGGTGCCGTCCGAAAACAGCCCGACGTCGGGCAAGGTGATGCGCTTGCCCGCCGCGACGGATTGCATCATCGCGTCCGAGTCGTTCATCTGCACGCCAATGACTTTCACGTCCGGGCGCACCGCCTTGATGTAGTTCGCGACGCCGCTGATCAGCCCGCCACCGCCAATGGCCACAAACACCGCGTCCAGCCGGCGCGTGCCAAGCTTTTGCACCTGCTGCAGGATTTCCATGGCGATGGTGCCCTGGCCTGCAATCACGTCCGGGTCGTCAAACGGGTGGACGAAGGTAAGGCCCTGCTCTCGCTGCAGTACAGCCGCATGTTCGTACGCGTCTGAATAGCTGTCGCCATGCAGCACCACTTCGCCACCCAGGGCGCGCACCGCATCGATCTTCACTTCGGGGGTGGTGGTCGGCATCACGACGACGGCCCGCGCACCGAGCTTGTGCGCGCTCATGGCCACGCCCTGCGCGTGGTTGCCCGCCGATGCGCAAATCACACCGCGCTGCAACTCTTCGGGGTCGAGGTGCGCCATCTTGTTGTAGGCGCCGCGCAGCTTGAAGCTGAACACCGGTTGCTGGTCTTCGCGCTTGAACAACACCTTGTTGTGCAGGCGCTGACTCAGTGTGCGCGCCAGATCAAGGTCCGATTCAATCGCAACATCGTAGACGCGGGCGTTGAGGATTCTGGTGAGATAGTCGTGGGGGGTAAGGGGCTCAGTCATGACGCGCAGCAATTGGCCCGGCGCGGCCGGTAGCCGGTCGGGGTCGCCATCATAGGCGGCGCCCTTGAGCGCAAGGGCGGAAAACGGGCAAAAAAAAGCCCCTGGCTGCAAAGCCGGGGGCTAAATCCATCTTTTTTGAGGAGATGGAGGAGACAACTTTTGCAGCGCGCCGTGACAGTTGTCGGTCTCGGCTGCTCGCATGATTCGAATTGTAAGCCCGATTTTGCTGCGATGCAGCATTGTTGACCGAATCTTTTCTACAATGTTGCGTCTAGGGTACATCAGGAACGTCATATGGAATGCACAGTCACTTGGACCGGCGCGGCCGGCACGCGTTCGGGAATGGGCTTTGTTGCGGAAACCGGCAGCGGCCACATCCTGGCAATGGACGGGGCGCCCGACCCGGATGCGCCTGCAATGGGCGGCCAGAACCTGGCACCACGTCCGATGGAGACTGTGCTCGCCGGCACGGGTGGGTGTACAGCCTACGATGTGGTGCTCATACTGCGGCGAGGCCGTCACAACGTCCAAGGGTGCAGCGTGCACCTGACGAGCGAGCGCGCTGCGGTCGATCCCAAGGTGTTTACCCGCATTCACATGCATTTCACTGTTTCGGGAAAAAGCATCCCTGCGGCTGCGATCGAGCGCGCCATTGCGCTTAGCCATGAGAAATACTGCTCGGCCAGCATCATGTTGGCCGCAACCGCCAAAATCACGACCAGCTTCGAGTTGCTCGAAGCTTAAGAACTTGTAACGAGGCGCAGACTGAGCGCACAGGCCGATGCTGTCGCCGCACCATGCCCGCTCACAGAAAACGCGGGCCCATGAAGTGAACCGCGGCCTGTTGCAACAGGACAACGGATTTCCCGATTACGGCCGGAAGTAGGTGAATTCCTTTGCGAAACAGGCCCACCTCTGGTGCAATAGCAACAACTTCCCCACCAGGAGGTTGGCCCGGGGAACCGGCGCCCTATGTTTAACCTTGGAGTAACTCGCAATGAAAAAATCCCTGATTGCCTTGGCTGTGCTGGCTGCTTCCGGCGTCGCCATGGCTCAATCTTCCGTCACGATGTACGGCGTAGTTGACGCTGGTTTGTTGAAGTCCAATGGCGTTTCCGCTCAAATGATGGGCAGCACCGCGATGAACAACGGCACCAGCCGTCTTGGCGTGCGCGGCACGGAAGACCTGGGCGGTGGCCTGAAGGCTTTCTTTAACCTGGAGCACGGTCTGAACCCAGAAAACGGCCAAGGTAACCTGAGCGGCGGCCAGATGTGGAGCCGTGCAGCTTTCCTGGGTCTGTCGGGTGGTTTCGGTTCGTTCACGATGGGCCGTCAGCTGAACCCCAGCTTCTGGGGCATTGCTCCTTGGGAACTGACCGGTACGGCTAACTACTCTGCCGTTGGTACCCAGTTTGGTTACACGGCGGGCGGCGTTCGTGACAGCAGCATGTTCATGTACTCCACCCCCAACATGGGTGGCTTCGGCGCCAAGCTCGGCTACATCATGAAGCAAGACAATGGCGGCAACGCCAAGGTCGACCTCGCTTTGACCTACGCCAATGGCCCTCTGGCTGCTGGCCTGTCGTACAACAAGACGAACACCTTCTCGAGCAACATGTCTCTGGGTGCAGCTTACGACTTCGGTATGTTCAAAGTTGCGGGCTCGATTCAAGACAATGGCGGTCCTTCCAAGGGCTTCACCATCGGCGCATCGGCTCCCGTCGGTCCTGTGTCTTTGACGTTCGATATCGCACGTGAAAATGGTACGGGCATGAAGAACACCGACTTCCTGCTGGAAGCCAAGTACGCACTGTCCAAGCGCACCTTCGCGTACGCTGTTTTCTACAAGGACGGTGATGCTGGCGGCGGTGTCTACAAGACTGGCGCCAAGAACCACCTCGGTTTGGGCGTTCGCCACAACTTCTGATGACGCGCTGGCGTGAGCCAGCCATGCATCTGTAAGTCAAAAAAGCCGCAGATCTTCGGATCTGCGGCTTTTTTTATTGGCACTTGGTAGATTCCCGCGTGGCCCGAAACCTACGGCTATGCCATGCTCCACGAGCATTCCGCGCAATCCTCGGTATCCTCGTCGCATGGTGAAAATCATTGTCAGTTTCGCGCATCGCCCGGCCACGGCTACTTTTGTGTCCCGTCGCCAGTGCGACCAGTGCCGGGGCGCTTGAGGCATGCTGGCCTTTGTGCTTCGGCGTTTGGTGCAAGCCGTGATCGTGCTGGTCACGGTGGCCTTCATATCTTTTCTCTTGTTTCAGTACGTGGGCGACCCGGTCGTTTTCTTGCTTGGCCAGGATGCCCGGCCCGAGCAAATTCGAGAGCTGCGCGCATCTCTTGGTCTCGACAAACCTTTCTTCATTCAGTTCTGGCATTTCCTCGTAAATGCCGCGCAAGGGGAATTCGGCCTGAGCCTGCGCCAAGGTGCCAAGGTGTCGCGCCTTATCGCTGAACGCTTTCCTGCGACGCTGGAGTTGTCCGTCGTAGCCGCCGTGCTGGCGCTGGTGGTGGGTGTGCCCATGGGCGTCTATGCCGCGCTGCGGCGGGGCAGTTTTCTCAGCCAGGCCTTCATGGCGCTGTCCTTGCTGGGTGTGTCACTGCCGACCTTTCTCATCGGCATTCTTCTGATTCTGGTGTTCTCTGTGCTGCTGGGATGGTTTCCCAGCTTCGGGCGCGGCGACGTGGTGCAAGTGGGCTGGTGGACCAGTGGCTTGCTGACGCGCGATGGTTGGCACCATATCGTGCTGCCGGCGATCACACTGGCGATTTTCCAGCTCACGCTCATCATGCGCTTGGTGCGGGCTGAAATGCTGGAGGTGCTGCGCACCGACTACATCAAATTTGCGCGGGCGCGGGGTTTGTCGGATCGGGCGATCCATTTCGGTCATGCGCTCAAAAACACTTTGGTTCCTGTCATGACCATCACCGGGCTGCAGCTCGGTGGCCTGATCGCCTTTGCCATCATCACCGAAACCGTGTTTCAGTGGCCGGGCATGGGGCTGCTGTTTATCCAGGCAGTGACGTTTGCGGATATTCCGGTGATGGCAGCGTATCTCTGCCTGATTTCGCTCATTTTCGTGGTGATCAATCTGGTGGTGGATATGCTCTATTTCGTCGTCGACCCGCGCCTTCGCGCAGGCGCGGGAGGTCATTGAATGCTTGCTTCGCACCGCCTGAAGGCCGGTGGCCGCGCATTTGCCCAGATTGCGCAGTTCCACCCGGAATTGACGGCCTTGCGCCGTGACCTCCATGCCCATCCTGAGCTGGGTTTCGAGGAGGTGTACACCGGCGCGCGGGTCAAAGAGGCGCTCAAGGTCTGCGGCGTCGACGAGATTCACGATGGCATTGGCCGCACCGGCATTGTCGCCGTGGTCCGCGGACGCAGCATTGCCAGCGGCGCCATGGTCGGCCTGCGTGCCGATATGGACGCCTTGCCCATGACAGAGCACAGCGACCTCCCCTGGAAATCGAGCAAGCAAGGGCTGATGCACGGCTGCGGCCACGACGGGCACACCGCCATGCTGGTGGGCGCGGCGCGCTATCTGGCTGCCACGCGCGAGTTCGACGGCACGGCGGTGCTGGTGTTTCAGCCGGGCGAAGAGGGCATGGCAGGCGCGCGGGTCATGATGGAAGACGGTTTGTTTGATCGCTTTCCGGTGCAGTCCATCTACGCCATGCACAACTGGCCCGCCATGAAGCCGGGCACTGTGGGTTTGAACGACGGCGCCATGATGGCGGCGGCGGATCGCATCACCATCGAGATCACTGGGCGCGGTGGCCATGGCGCCCATCCGTACCAGACGGTGGACGTGTTGCTGGTGGCGGCGCACCTGATCACTGCGGTACAAAGTATCGTCTCGCGCAATGTGCGCCCGCTCGATAGCGCGGTGGTGAGCCTGTGCGCTGTGCAGGCCGGCGACCTCGGGGCATTCAGCGTTTTGCCGGGCTCCGCCACACTGGTCGGGACAGTACGCAGCTTCGATCACGAAGTGCAGGCCCTGGTCGAGCGGCGTCTGCACGAGCTGTGCAGCGCCGTTGGCATGGCATTTGGCGCCACAGTGGCGCTGGACTACCAGCGCGTCTACCCGGCGACCATCAACAGCGAGCACGAGGCAGCCTTTGCCGGTGATGTGGCTGCATCGCTGGTGGGCCAGGACAACGTGGTGCGAGACCTGGAGCCCAGCATGGGCGCCGAGGACTTTTCCTTCATGTTGCAGGCAAAACCCGGCGCGTACCTGCGCATCGGCCAAGGCCTGGGAGCCAATGGTGCTGCGCTGCACAACAGCCGGTACGACTTTAACGACGATATTCTCTCGCTGGGTGCAGCTCTGCACGCCGGCCTGATTGAGCGCGCGATGCCCTTGCCTACGGCATGATGGCATCTCTTCTTTTCACCCCAGGAGACACCATGAAAACTACGAGACAACTGGTTGCCACGGCGCTATTCGCCGCTCTGTCCGCCGCGGCGGTGGTTGGCAATGCCCAGACCATCCGCATTGCCAACCAGGGTGATGCGCTCTCCATGGACCCGCATTCGCTC
>JAUCDU010000069.1:0-9876 GCA_034674825.1 Giesbergeria sp. | reverse complement strand
CCTTTTGTGAACTGCGCCGCTTCAAGCGCTTTTCGGACGACCCGACGACCTTGAGCAACCTCAAGACGCAGCCGGTGGTGTTGATCGTCGCGCCTCTCTCCGGTCACTACGCGACGCTTTTGCGCGACACCGTGCGCACCATGTTGCAGGGGCACAAGGTGTACATCACGGACTGGAAAAACGCCCGCTTGGTGCCGCTGTCCGAAGGCGCTTTTCATCTGGACGACTACGTCAACTACGTAGAAGAGTTCATTCGCCACTTGCAGGGCAAGTACGGCAATTGCCACGTCATGAGCGTTTGTCAGCCCACCGTGCCGGTGCTTGCCGCTATTTCGCTGATGGCCAGCCGAGGTGAGAAGGCGCCGCTCTCCATGACCATGATGGGTGGCCCCATTGATGCGCGCAAGTCGCCCACGAGTGTCAATGAGCTCGCAGTCAAGCGCGATTACAAATGGTTCGAAAACAATGTGATTTATCGCGTGCCAGAAAGCTTTCCCGGCAAGGGCCGTCGCGTCTATCCCGGCTTCCTGCAGTACACGGGCTTTGTGGCCATGAACCCTGACCGCCATGCGGTCAACCACTACGACTATTTCAGGAACCTGATCAAGGGCGACGACGCCAGCACCGACGCACACCGGGGTTTCTACGACGAGTACAACGCAGTGCTCGACATGGACGCCGACTACTACCTCGAAACCATCGACACGGTGTTTCAGAAGTACAAACTGGTCAACGGCACCTGGGAAGTACGCGCTCCCAACGGGGACCTGGAGCTTGTACGCCCACACGACATCAAGACAGGCGCCCTGCTGACCATCGAAGGCGAACTTGACGATATTTCTGGTTGTGGCCAGACGCGTGCCGCCCATACGCTGTGTTCGGGCCTCCCCAAAAAGGGCGAACGTCACATTGAAGTGAAAGGTGCCGGCCACTACGGCATTTTCAGCGGCCGCCGCTGGCGCGAAACGGTGTACCCACAGGTGCGCGACTTCATAGCCGAGAACCAGCGCGGCGTCTCCAGCGCTCCCGCTGCTGCTCCCGAGACGATCAAGGCGGAGGTCGCGACTGCGTCGATTGCACCGACGGCACCGACACCAAAACCGAAGCAGGCAAAGGCACCCGCCGGGAAACGGGCAGTGGCAACACCGCTGCCGAAGACAAAGCGTGCAGCCGCAAAGCCTGCAGCGAAAGCTGCGGCAGTGGCAGTAGCAGCAGCGACACCAAAGCGCGCAGCTTCGGTCGCTGCAACGCCTGTGCGCAATCAGACCAAACAACGGGTCGTGGCGGCTGCTGCGACCCCGGCAGTGGCACGCAAGAAACCAGCCGCGGCCGTCGTAGCCAGTCCTTCCAAAGCGCCATCCGCAACCGCTGCGAGTGCGCCAGTTGCGGGGCCGTCCCCCGCAACACGCTGGGTGAACGGCGCTGCAAACCGCCTCACCGGTGCAGCAGCGCCCGCGGCGCAAGACGATGCCGACGCAAAAGCCATTGTGGTCACGGCTGCGCCGCCCGCACCGGAAATGGGCAGGCCGGCCTCGCGCAAAAAGGCCTGAGCGAATGACGGTGCCGCCATCGCCAGGCGATCTGGCGGCACGCATCGCTGCGGCATTGCCGCAGACACAGTGCACGCGTTGCGGCTACCCGGACTGCAACGCTTATGCGCAGGCAGTTGCCACCGGCGCTGCCGACATCAACCAATGCCCACCCGGGGGCGCTGAAGGCATTGAGCGGCTCTCGGCCCTCACCGCGCGGCGCGTGGTTCCGCTCAATCCGGATTTCGGTGAAGAATCACCGCGCACAGTTGCCGTCATTGACGAAGACTGGTGCATCGGCTGTACGCTGTGTCTGGCCGCCTGCCCCACAGACGCCATCGTCGGCGCCAACAAACTCATGCACACCGTCATTGCAGAGCATTGCACCGGCTGTGCGCTGTGCGTGCCAGTGTGCCCGGTGGACTGCATTGCGTTGGTCAATGCCAGCGGCGACGCTACGGGCTGGCAAGCCTGGTCTGCTGCGCAAGCCCAACACGCCAAGGGACGCTACGAAGCCCGCAAAGAGCGACTAGGCCGCCAGCAGCAGGAGGAAAAGGCAGCCGCTCTGACAACGGCCGAGGGGTCGAAGCAATCGACGATTGACGCGGTGCTCGCACGCGCCAGGGCACGGAACAAGCCGTAACTTAGTGCACGAGCGACTTGTACACACCGCAACCCACGTACAGGCCACCCAGCAAACAAACATACGAAATTTTGGTCTGCACCTTGCCGGTCGTCGGGTTCGTGATGTCGTATTCCACCCAGCCAGGCACCCGCTCGGCTTGCGCGACGATGTCGGCCACAAGCTGGTCGCCTGCAATGCCTGGAATATCCTGCACCCGCGTGCCAACCTTGGCCTGATTGCCGCCAAAGGCCAGATAGGTACCAGCACGGTCGAGCGCGAACACGTACATATCGCGGTCGTGCCAAGGTTCGCTCGGATCCGTCACCGTGCGAAGGAACTGCTCTCTGGGAATGCCTTGCTCCATCAGGCTTGCTGCACGCTCCACCAAACTGCGCGCCTCCTGAGCGGTACCTTGCTGCAGTTGAAACGACGCCACCACGTCAGCGAGCTTTTCAGCGCGCGCACCGAGTGCGACGGACTGCTCTACCGCGAGCTCCACCATTTGGGCGTTTTGCTGCGTGATCTGGTCTAGCTGGCGCACCGCCGAGGTAATCTCGGAGAGCCCGGTACTCTGCTCAGCCCCGGTTTGGGCGATTTCAGACATCGTCATGGACACAGAACGAATGCCTGAGGCCATGTCCGTGATCGACTCCCCCGCCTTGCGAATGAGCGCGGCACTTTGCTCCACCTGCTGCACCGATGCGCCGATCAACTGACGAATCTCGCTGGCTGCCTCTGCGGAGCGCCCTGCCAACATCCTCACCTCCGACGCCACTACGGCAAAACCCCGACCTTGCTCGCCTGCGCGCGCGGCCTCGACTGCGGCATTGAGGGCCAGGATGTTCGTCTGAAATGCTATGCCATCGATCACGCTGATGATTTCGCTCATGCGCCGAGAGCCTTGCTGGATCACCTCCACCGAAGCCACTGCCCGCGCCATCGCTTCTGCACCCAGATCCGCCGACTCGCTGACTTGCCGAGCCCGCGTATTGGCGCCTACGGCTGTATGGGCATTGTTTTGCACAGTTCCCGACAGTTGCTCGACGCTGGCTGCCGTTTCTTCAAGGTTCGCAGCCTGTTGCTCGGTCCGATCGGCCAGCGCGCGGTTGTCTCTTGTCAGCTCTTCACCTGCGTGCGACACCAGTGCGGCATTGCTGCGCACGTCGGCCACCATCGCAGAAAGCGTCAAGACCAAGCCATCAAGCATGTTTGCGAGATGGCCCAGTTCGCCATTGCCGTGCAGGCCGGTGCGATGGCGCAAATCGCCAAGCATGGCCTTGTTCATGACAGCCCTGAGCGCCGCAATATCGGCCGAGACGCCCATCGCAACAACAGCAAAAGCATAGGCAAGCACGATCGCAATGCCGACCGCGCCGCTCCAGAGCCACAGCGGGTCAGCTTGCGACGACGCCGCAGCGACAAGAGCAAGTGGTCCCAAAATGGCCAGCACCGCCACGGCAGACAGCTGCTGCGCAATCCCGAGTCGCGCGAACACCCATCGGCCGGGCCGCATCAGCACAGTAGACATGTTGCTCCTTGGACGCTTCAGTTCGAAGCGCCAATTCAGTGTAGGGATCAAAGTTACGTATCTCTTACAAGACCGGCGAGGCCCGGACTGTCGCTGATAATTGCGGAATGAATCCTTTGCTCAATCGGCTGCAACCCTATCCTTTTGAGCGCTTGCGCCAGCTTTTCACACAAGTGACGCCGCCAGCGCACCTGCGCCCCATCAGCCTTGGTATGGGCGAGCCACGACACCCGACGCCGGCCCTCGTTACTGACGCTCTGATCGCGGGCTTGCCCGCGCTGGCCAGCTACCCCGGAACCGCTGGCGATGCGAAGCTGCGCGAGGCTTTTACCAGCTGGTTGGCTGGGCGCTACGGCTTGCAGCTGGACGCAGCGACACAAGTACTGCCGGTCAATGGCTCGCGCGAGGCACTGTTTGCCATTGCACAAACGGTGATCGACTCTGGGCGCTCAGATCCGGTGGTTGTCTGCCCCAACCCGTTCTATCAAATCTACGAAGGCGCAGCCCTGCTGGCGGGGGCAAGCCTTTGGTATGCGCCAGGCGACCCGGCGCGCAATTTCGCAGTGGACTGGGACAGCGTTCCAGAAGCCGTCTGGCGCCGCACACAGCTGCTCTACGTCTGCTCGCCCGGCAATCCGACCGGCGCGGTCATGCCGCTGGCGGAATGGGAAAAATTGTTTGCACTCTCTGACCGGCACGGCTTTGTCATTGCCTCCGACGAGTGCTACAGCGAAATCTATTTCCGCGAGGAGCCACCGCTCGGCAGCCTGGAGGCCGCAGCGCGCCTGGGCCGAGCGGACTTTCGCAATCTGCTGGCTTTCACCAGCCTGTCCAAGCGGAGCAACGTCCCGGGCCTGCGCAGCGGCTTTGTCGCCGGCGACGCCGCTCTGATCAAGGCCTTCTTGCTCTACCGCACCTACCACGGCAGCGCCATGTCGCCAACGGTACAGGCAGCCAGCATAGCCGCCTGGAGCGCCGAGTCGCATGTCGAGCAAAACCGGGCGCTGTACCGGGAAAAGTTCGCGGCCGTCACCCCGCTGCTGGAGCCAGTCCTGGAGGTCAGCCTGCCCGACGCCGGTTTCTACCTGTGGGCCCGCATCCCGGACGCGCTGGGCCTGCGGGACGACGAGTTCGCGCGCGCGCTGCTGGCTCAATACAATGTGACCGTGCTTCCGGGCAGCTACCTCGCTCGCGAGGCCGAGGGCGTCAATCCAGGCGCGCAGCGCATCCGCATGGCCCTGGTTGCCGAGACGGCTGAGTGCGTGGAAGCGGCTCAGCGCATCGTGCAGTTCGTCCAATCGTTCCACCTGACTTCCGTATGACACAAGAACTTCAAAGACTCATCGACACCGCTTGGGACGATCGTGCCAACCTGTCACCCGCCACAGCACCCAAGGAAATTGTGGATGCGGTAGACCATGTGATTAACGAGCTGGACACCGGCAAGCTGCGCGTTGCCACGCGCGAAGCCGTGGGCCAGTGGACGGTGCACCAATGGATTAAAAAGGCCGTTCTGTTGTCGTTTCGTCTGAACGACAACGCCTTGATGTACGCCGGCGATTTGGCCTTCTACGACAAGGTCAAAACCAAGTTCTCCAACCTCTCCGCCGCCGAAATGGCCGCCACCGGCGTGCGCGTGGTGCCGCCCGCAGTGGCGCGCCACGGCAGCTTTGCTGCCAAGGGCGCGGTGTTGATGCCCTCGTACATGAACATTGGCGCCTACGTGGGCGAAAACACCATGGTCGACACCTGGGTCACCGTGGGTTCTTGCGCGCAAATTGGCAAAAACGTCCACCTCTCAGGCGGCGTTGGCATTGGCGGCGTACTCGAACCCCTGCAAGCCAACCCCACCATCATCGAAGACAACTGCTTTATTGGCGCGCGCTCTGAAGTGGTTGAAGGCGTTATCGTGGAAGAAAACTCGGTGGTCAGCATGGGCGTGTACATCAGCCAAAGCACCCCGATTTACGACCGCGCATCTGGCGAAGTCAGCTATGGCCGCATTCCTTCGGGATCGGTGGTGGTCAGTGGTAGCCTGCCCAAGGATGGCGGGCGCTACAACCTGTACGCCGCCATCATCGTCAAGCGTGTGGACGCACAGACGCGCGCCAAGACCAGCCTGAACGACCTGCTGCGCGATTAGCCGCAGCGCCCGCGCCCAGCAGCACACCGACAACACCCGAGGGAGAGACGCATGAGCACGATGGAACGCATATTGCGCCTGATGGCGGAGAAACAGGCATCGGACGTCTATCTGTCGGCCAACGCGCCGGCACTGATCAAGATCAACGGCGAATGCGTGCCGATCAACAACCAGATCTTGCCGCCTGAAGCGCCTCGCAACCTGCTCTCTGAAGTTGTGCCGCCCGACCGCATTGAAGAGCTGGAAGAAACCGGCGAACTCAACATGGGTGTGCCGCTCGCTGGTGTGGGGCGCTTTCGCGTCAGCGGCATGCGCCAACGCGGCAGCTACGCGGTGGTCATCCGTTTCATCAGCCAGAACATTCCCGAGCTCGACACCCTGAACCTGCCGGCAGTGCTGGCCGATTTGATTCTGGAGAAGCGCGGTCTGATCCTGGTGGTGGGCGCGACTGGTTCGGGCAAAAGCACCACGCTGGCGGCCATGCTCGACCGGCGCAACAGCCTGCAGACGGGCCATATCCTGACCATCGAAGACCCGGTCGAATACCAGTTTCGTAACAAGAAATCCATCATCAACCAGCGCGAGGTGGGCTCGGACACGCAGTCGCTGCAAGTGGCGCTCAAGAACGCACTGCGCCAAGCGCCTGACGTTATCCTGATCGGCGAAATCCGCGACCGGGAAACCATGTCGGCTGCCATAGCCTACGCGCAGTCGGGTCACCTGTGCCTGGCAACGCTGCACGCCAACAACAGCTACCAGGCGCTCAACCGCATTCTCAGCTTCTACCCGGTGGAGGTGCGCGAGACCATGCTGGGCGACCTGGCGGCGGCACTGCGCTCCATCATTTCGCAGCGTCTGGTGCGCACTGCCAGCGGCGACCGCGTGCCGGCCGCCGAAGTCATGCTCAACACCAAACTGGTCGCTGAACTGATCGAGAACGGGGATTTCTCTGGCGTGCGCGAAGCCATGGAGAAATCCATGGCCGAAGGCTCCCAGACCTTCGAAGAAGATCTGGCGCGCCTCATCATGGAAAAGCGCATCGACCGCAAGGAAGGCCTCGCGTACGCCGATTCGCCAACCAACCTGATGTGGCGCCTGCAAAACGACTTCTCCTTGGCCGCCAAGGCAGCGCAAGCCAGCAAGAATGCGAGCGACGTGCAAGCCCAGGACGAAGCCCCCTCGTTCACCGAAATCGTGCTGGACGTCCGGGGTGGCGATTGAAGACCGACATGTCCGCCACCCTTGAGCTTTCGGAACAACTGATTGCGCGCCCCTCCGTCACGCCCGAGGACGCGGGCTGCCTGGCGCTGCTGACTGCACGCCTGACGCCCCTTGGTTTTGTATCTGAACCGATGGACAGCGGACCGGAAGACTTTCGGGTGCAGAATTTATGGTCAAAAAGGCATGCAACGCTTGATGGGAAAGCGCTGGCAGCTAGCAAAACAATAGTATTCGCAGGCCATACCGATGTGGTCCCCACAGGACCGCTGGCGCAGTGGGGCAGCAACCCGTTTGTTCCCACCCAAAGGGATGGCAAGCTCTACGGCCGCGGTGCGAGCGATATGAAAACTTCGATTGCCGCCTTTGTGGTGGCGGTGGAAGAATTTCTGGCTGCCACGCCTGCGCCGCACCTCAGCATCGCGCTCTTGCTCACCAGCGACGAGGAAGGCCCTTCCGTCGACGGCACCAAAGTCGTGGTCGAACAGTTGCGTGCGCGCGGCGAGCAGCTCGATTGGTGCATCGTCGGCGAACCCACCTCGGTGGCGCGCACCGGCGACATGATCAAAAACGGCCGCCGCGGCACGCTCAGCGGCAAGCTGGTCGTGCGCGGCATCCAGGGCCACATCGCCTATCCGCACCTGGCGCGCAACCCGATTCACCAGGCCGTGCCTGCGCTGGCCGAGCTGGCCGCCATGCGCTGGGACGAGGGCAATGCCTTTTTCCCGCCCACCAGCTGGCAAATGAGCAACATCCACGGCGGCACGGGCGCGAGCAACGTAATTCCCGGTGAGGTGGTGGTGGATTTCAATTTCCGCTTCTGCACCGAATCGAGCGCAGAAAGCCTCAAGCAGCGCGTGCACACGGTGCTGGACCGCCATGAGCTGGAGTACGAATTGCAATGGACGCTCGGCGGCCAACCCTTCCTGACCACGCCGGGCGACCTCGTGAACGCGGTGCAGCGCGCCATCGCCGACGAAACCGGCCTGGTGACAGAGCTGTCCACCACCGGCGGCACCAGCGACGGGCGGTTTATCGCCACGCTGTGCCCACAGGTGGTGGAGGTCGGGCCACCGAACGCCAGCATCCACAAGATCGACGAGCACATCGCGCTGGCCGACATCGAGCCGCTCAAGAACATCTACCGCCGCACGCTGGAGCACTTGAACACCCTGGCGGCTGCCCAGGCATGAGTGCGCAAACCCTGCCGCCGCTGGCGGGCGCCACGCTGGGCGCGCTGATTGCGTCTGGCACCGCTTTACTGGAAGCGGCTGGCGTCTCGTTCGGCCACGGCACCACCAACGCGCGCGACGAAGCCGCCTGGCTGGTGCTCTGGCGCCTGGGGCTGCCGCTCGATACGGATTTTGGTGACGACCCAGATTCCGAGGAAAATAGGCCGATAGGGCAGGCAGAGCTTGCCCAAGTAGCTACGCTTTTTGAAGCACGCATTGCCAGCCGCAAGCCTGCCGCCTATCTGACCCGGGAGGCCTGGCTGCAGGGCGTGCCGTTCTACGTGGACGAACGCGCCATCGTGCCGCGCAGCCTGATTGCCGAGCTGATTGCCGATGGCAGCGTCGACGACTTCCTGAACCAGACTACGCACCGCGTGCTCGACCTGTGCACCGGCAACGGCAGCCTGGCGGTGCTCGCTGCCTTGGCCTGGCCGGAGATCACCGTTACCGGCGCCGACATTTCAATCGACGCGCTGGCGGTGGCCCGCATCAACGTGGACCGGCACGGATTGGGGGAACGCATTGCCCTTATGGCCTCCGATGGGCTGGATGCGCTGCCAGGACCGTGGGACCTGGTGCTGTGCAATCCGCCCTACGTCAACGCCGACAGCATGCAGGCGCTGCCGCCCGAATACCTTGCCGAGCCCACGCTGTCGCTTGCCGGTGGCAGCGACGGCATGGATTTCATTCGTCGACTGCTGCACGATCTACCCGAAAAACTTTCCCCCGGCGGCATACTGCTGCTTGAAATCGGCAACGAGCGCACGCACTTTGAAGCAGCGTTCCCCGAACTTCCGGTCTACTGGCTGGACACCAGCGCTGGCGCCGACCAGGTGCTTCTCATCACCCAGGCCGCGCTTTGCAGCGGCGCAGGCGTGCGTTAGCGACAAGCGACTGCTCCCACCTGGGTCCTGCACAGCGCCGTGGCGCTGACAGCGCAACGCACCGTTTCTCCACAGGGCGCACGTTCCGCCATCCGGCCCTGCCGGACGCACGCGGGATAATCGCCCCAAGGCTCCTATTTCATGATTACCCTCAAAAACGTCATTCTTCGCCGCGGCGCCAAAGTGCTGCTCGACCGCGTCAACGCCACCATCAACCCCGGAGAGCATGTCGGCCTGGTGGGCCGCAACGGCGCCGGCAAATCAAGCCTGTTCGCCCTGTTCAACGGCAACCTGCACGAAGACGGCGGCGATTTTTTCATCCCGACCCAGTGGCGCATGTCGCAGGTGGCACAGGACATGCCCGAAACCGACCAGCCAGCGACCGATTTCGTCGTGGCCGGCGATACCCGCCTGATGGAGGTGCAAGCCCAGTTGGCCGAAGCAGAAGCCGCCGACGACGGCATGGCCATTGCCCACGCCTACACCGACCTGCACGACGCGGGCGCCAACGATGCCGTGCCGCGCGCGCAGGCACTGATTCTGGGTCTGGGTTTCAAGGTTTCCGAGTTGGACAAGCCGGTCGACAGCTTCTCGGGTGGTTGGCGCATGCGCCTGCAACTGGCCCGCGCCTTGATGTGCCCAAGCGACTTGCTGCTGCTCGATGAGCCCACCAACCACCTGGACCTCGACGCCCTGGTCTGGCTGGAAGCCTGGCTC
>JAUCDU010000068.1:0-9938 GCA_034674825.1 Giesbergeria sp. | reverse complement strand
GTGGTCCATGACCTGCAGCAGCACGTTGAAGATGTCCGGGTGCGCCTTCTCGATTTCGTCGAGCAGCAGCACGCAGTGCGGCTTCTTGGTGACGGCCTCTGTCAAGAGCCCGCCCTGGTCAAAGCCAACATAGCCCGGCGGCGCGCCGATGAGGCGGCTGACGGCATGGCGCTCCATGTACTCCGACATGTCAAAGCGCGTCAGCTCGATGCCCATGATGTAGGCCAGCTGCTTGGCCGCTTCGGTCTTGCCGACGCCCGTGGGGCCGGAAAACAGGAACGAACCAATCGGCTTGTCGCCCTTGCCCAGGCCCGAGCGCGCCATCTTGACGGCGGAGGCCAGCACGTCGAGCGCTGCGTCCTGCCCGAAGACCACGCTTTTGAGGTCGCGCTCAAGCACCTGCAGTTTGCCCCGGTCGTCGTTGGAGACGTTGGCCGGGGGAATGCGGGCAATTTTTGCAACGATTTCCTCGATCTCGTTCTTGCCGATGGTCTTCTTGCGCTTGCTCGGCACCAGGATGCGCTGGGCAGCACCGGCCTCGTCGATGACGTCAATCGCCTTGTCGGGCAGATGGCGGTCGTTGATGTACTTGGCGCTCAGCTCGGCTGCCGCCTGCAGCGCAGCGGCGGCGTACTTGACGCTGTGGTGCTCTTCAAAGCGGCTCTTGAGGCCCTTCAGGATGTCGATGGTTTCCTGCACCGTGGGCTCGACCACATCCACCTTCTGGAAGCGCCGCGACAGCGCCGCGTCCTTCTCGAAGATGCCGCGGTACTCGCTGAAAGTGGTCGCACCAATGCATTTGAGCGCGCCCGAGCTGAGCGCGGGCTTGAGCAGGTTGGACGCGTCCAGCGTGCCGCCCGAGGCCGCGCCCGCACCGATGAGCGTGTGGATCTCGTCGATGAACAGGATGGCGTTTGGCTTGTCCTTGAGCGACTTGAGCACGCCTTTCAAGCGCTGCTCAAAATCGCCCCGGTACTTGGTGCCGGCCAGCAGCGCGCCCATGTCGAGCGAATAGACGATGCCTTCGCTGAGAATTTCGGGCACATCGTTCTGCGTAATGCGCCAGGCCAGGCCCTCGGCAATCGCCGTTTTGCCCACGCCGGCCTCACCCACGAGCAGTGGGTTGTTCTTGCGGCGGCGGCACAGGATCTGGATGGTGCGCTCGACCTCGTAGTGGCGGCCAATCAGCGGGTCGATCTTGCCGTCCTTGGCAAGCTGGTTCAGGTTGACCGTGAACTGCTCCAGCGGCGAAGCCTTCTCGCTCTTCTCGCTGCTGCCTTCTTCGGCCTCGGCCGCGCCTTCGCCGCCCTTGGCGGCTTCAGGAGCCTCGCCCTTCTTGATGCCGTGGGCAATGAAGTTGACGACATCGAGGCGCGTCACGCCCTGCTGGTGCAGGTAGTACACGGCGTGCGAGTCTTTCTCGCCAAAAATGGCGACCAGCACGTTGGCGCCGGTGACTTCCTTCTTGCCGCTGCCGGTCGACTGCACATGCATGATGGCGCGCTGAATCACACGCTGGAAGCCCAGCGTGGGTTGCGTATCGACTTCATCGGTACCCGCCACCTGGGGCGTGTTGTCCTTGATGAAGTTGGCGAGCGATGCGCGCAGGTCGTCAATATTGGCCGAGCAGGCGCGCAGCACCTCGGCTGCGCTGGGGTTGTCGAGCAGCGCGAGCAGCAGGTGCTCGACGGTGATGAATTCGTGGCGTTGCTGGCGGGCCTCGACAAAGGCCATGTGCAAGCTGACTTCCAGTTCTTGGGCAATCATGTGAACTCCTTTGCGCTTGCAGAAAAAGAATGTGGGCGATGCTGGATAGGTCCCGTCGATGGTACGCGTCGGGGTTTGCAGTGCGTGCGGGGCATATTCAGCATTGACCGTTCAGTATTTGGGGCGACTGGCTGGTTATTCAACTGGTTCGCTGATGCATTGAAGTGGGTGGCCGGCGCTGTGGGCAGCATCCTGGACCTGATCGACTTTGGTGGCAGCCACGTCGCGCGAATACACGCCGCAAACGCCTTTGCCGTCCAGGTGGATCTTGAGCATGATTTGCGTCGCGGTTTCACGGTCTTTGCTGAAGAACTCTTGCAGCACGACGATGACAAACTCCATCGGCGTGAAGTCGTCGTTGAGCATCAGCACCCGGTACATCTGCGGTGGCTTGGTTTTTTGGGTGCGCCGCTCAAGCACGACCGAGTCGCCCTCGTCCGGCCTGGGCCGGGTAACGCGGGGTGCGCGCGGGGGTGCTGGGGGTTTGGTTGCCATGAAATTCATTCTAGCGAGGGTGCTAGCAGCCTGCTGGTGGAAAAGACATGCCTTCGCATGCCAGGAAAGGTAACTGAGTGCGCCATGGGTCAATTCAAGCCCGGGGAGCGTTATTCGTAGACCACCACAGCCCGCCCGAGTTCAGCTTCGGCAGCCCAAGCGGTCAGGGCGGCGTCGGTCGGGTACATGCGGTGGGCGTCGCCCAGCTGCAGCTCGGCGCTGGCAGCGCCCTCTGCACTGTGGCAGCGCACCCCCAGGCGCACGCGCAGCCCGTGCTCCAGGTCGCCGTGCTCGGTGGCTTCCTTGCGCGCTGCGTATTCCTGTAACAAGCGCGCCACCTGTGGGGGCTTTTCCCCTACGTCCACGCGCAGGTATTTGCCAAAGCGGCAGCGCGCCTGGGCCAGATCGCCTGCCTGCTGGACCTGAAAGCGCGCTTCAAACCCATTGCGCCCCGGTTGCAGGCGACCGGTTGCGATCAGCAATTCGTCGTCCTTGAACAGATCACGGTGCTGCTGCACCAGCGCGTCGCTGGCGGTCGCTTCAACGCGGCCAACGCCGTCTTCGAGCACAAAAATCGCCTGGCGCCCCCGCTGGCCGTTGATGACGCGAAAGTCGCTGACGATGCCGGCCACGGTCTGCTGCTCGCGGCTGTCCTTGAGGTCGGCGATGCCGGTGCGCACAAAGCGGCGCACCTCGCGCGCAACTTCGTCGAACAAATGGCCCGAGAGGTAGAAGCCGAGCGCCGTTTTCTCGGCGGTGAGTTGCTCGCGCACGCCCCAGGGCGCCACACTCACCAAATCGGGCTCTTGCGTGCTCGAACCATGCGCGTCGCCGTCGTCCATATCGAACAGACCGCCCTGGTGCTCGTTGGCCTGCGCGGCAGCCGCAAAATCAAAGGCCCGGTCGATGGAAGCACTCAGCGCAGCGCGGTTGCGCTCCAGCGCGTCAAATGCGCCGGCCTTGATGAGGGCATCTACGGTGCGCTTGTTGATGCGCGTGCGGTCCACGCGCAGGCAGAAATCGAACAGGCTGGCAAACGGGCCTGATTCGCTGCCACGCGGGCCTTCTCCCCGCCCTTCGCGCGCCGCGACAATGGCCTCGATGGCTTGCTGGCCGGTGCCTTTGACGGCGCCCAGCCCGTAGCGAATCACGGTGTCCGACACCGGCTCGAAGCGGTAGCCGCCGCGGTTCACGTCCGGTGGCTCGAAGAAGAACTCGGCCGTGTAGTGCACCTTGAGCCAGCCGGTGTGGTAGGCCAGCAGGGAATAGGCGGCGGCGTGCGATTTGTTGAAACCGTAGCCGGCAAACTTTTCCATCAGGTCGAAAACTTCGTCGGCCTTTTCGGTGGACAAGCCGTTTTTGGCCGCGCCGTCCCGGAAGATGGTGCGGTGCTGCGCCATCTCTTCGGCCTTTTTCTTGCCCATGGCGCGGCGCAGCAGGTCGGCGCCACCCAGGCTGTAGCCGCCCAGGATCTGCGCGGTCTGCATCACCTGCTCCTGGTAGACCATGATGCCGTAGGTCTCCGACAGCATCTCTTCGACCAGCGGGTGCGGGTATTCGACCGGTTCGCGCCCGTGCTTGCGCGCGACGAAGCTGGGGATCAGGTCCATGGGCCCCGGCCGGTACAGGGCGTTGAGGGCAATCAGGTCTTCGAGCCGTGTCGGCTTGGCTTCCTTGAGCATGCCCTGCATGCCGCGGCTTTCAAACTGGAACACCGCCTCGGTTTTGCCCTGCGAAAAAAGCCGGTAGGTGGCGGCGTCGTCGAGCGCAATGTTCTCGAACGCAAAGTCTTGCTGGCCCTTGTGCCGCTGGACGATGAATTCGCGGGCAATCTCCAGAATGGTGAGCGTTGCCAGGCCCAGAAAGTCGAACTTCACCAGGCCGATGGATTCGACGTCGTCCTTGTCGTACTGGCTGACCGCTGACTCACTACCCGGCTGCTGGTAGAGCGGGCAAAAGTCGGTCAGCTTGCCCGGCGCAATCAGCACGCCACCGGCGTGCATGCCGACGTTGCGCGTCATGCCCTCCAGTTTTTGCGCCAGCGCGAGCAGCGTTTTCACCTCGTCTTCGCGTGCCAGGCGCTCGGCCAGGATGGGCTCGACCTCAAGCGCGCCAGCAATGGTGATGTGCTGGCCAGGCTTGTTCGGTATGAGCTTGCTGATGCCGTCGCAAAAGGTGTAGCTCATGTCGAGCACCCGGCCCACGTCGCGAATGGCGGCGCGAGCCGCCATGGTGCCGAACGTAGCGATCTGGCTCACCGCATCTTTGCCGTATTTGTCCTTGACGTAGTCGATGACGCGGTCGCGGTTGGCCTGGCAAAAATCGATGTCGAAGTCGGGCATCGACACCCGCTCCGGGTTCAGAAAGCGCTCGAACAGCAGCTGGTATTCCAGTGGGTCAAGGTCGGTGATCTTGAGCGCATAGGCCACCAGAGAACCGGCGCCCGAGCCGCGCCCCGGTCCCACGGGGCAGCCATTGTTTTTGGCCCAGTTGATGAAGTCGCCGACGATCAGAAAATAGCCGGGGAAGCCCATCTTGAGGATGGTTTCAAGTTCGAACTCCAGACGCTCCACATAGCGCGGCCGCTGGCGATCGCGCTCGGCAGCGTCGGGGTACAGGTGCGCCAGGCGCTGCTCCAGACCTTCAAACGACGACACACGAAAGAATTCGTCAATCGGCATTCCGCCCGGCGTCGGGAAGTCCGGCAGCTGCGGCTTGCCCAGTACCAGCGAGAGGTTGCAACGCTTGGCGATCTCGACCGTGTTGGCAAGCGCAGTCGGCAGGTCGGCAAACAGCGACTGCATTTGCGCCGACGTTTTGAAATACTGCTCGCGCGTGAAGCGCCGCACGCGCCGGGCGTTGCCCAGAATTTCGCCCTCGGCAATGCAGACGCGTGCCTCATGCGCCTCGTAGTCGTCGGCGTTGGCGAACTGCACCGGGTGCGTGGCCACCAGCGGCAATTCCAGCCGTGCGGCAAGTTGCGCTGCGGCAAGCACATGCGCTTCGTCGTCGGCCCTGCCGGCGCGCTGCACCTCCAGGTAAAAGCGATGCGGGAAGATGCGGGCCAGGCGCAATGCAGCATCGGCAGCGGCGGCATCGTCGCCACGCGTGAGCGCCGCGCCTACCGGGCCTGCCTGGGCGCCAGAGAGCGCAATCAGCCCTTCGCCCAACTCTTCCAACCACTCCCAGCGCGCAAGCGCCTGCACTTTTGAAGCGCTGCGCGTCCAGGCGCGCGCCAGCAGTTCCGACAGGTGCAGGTAGCCCTGTGCCCCTTGCACCAGCAACACGATGCGCGACGAGGGCGCACCGTCTGTACCCTCGAGCTGCACCTCAGCGCCAAGCAGGGGCTTGACGCCCTTGGCGCGCGCCGCCTTGTAGAACTTGATGGCGCCAAACAGGTTGCTCAAGTCGGTGATGGCAAGGGCTGGCTGCAGATCGGCCGCAGCGCTGGCCACGGTTTCGTCGATGCGGTTGGTTCCATCGACGACGGAAAACTCGGTGTGCAGGCGCAAATGAACAAACATCCGGGCATTGTAGGAAGCGGCGTGGCCTGAGCTCGACCTTTGGTCTGGCCGCTAGAATGCCTTTTTTGTCGGCGAGCCGCCGCGCCTGCCCTGCCCCAGCCACCGTTTCCACAGAAAGCCTCCCGCCATGCCGCGTGCGCCCCGTGCCTTCCTTCCTGCCCTGCTGGCCAGTGTGGCCCTCGTGGCGGGCTGCGCCAGCAGCAATGAAGACAAGACGGCCAACTGGTCGACCGAAAAAATCGCCGCGGAGGCGCGCGATGAGCTGAGCAGTGGCGGCTACGACAAAGCCATACCGCTTCTGGAGAAGCTCGAAGGCCGCGCAGCGGGCACCCCGTTGGCCCAGCAAGCGCAGCTCGACAAGGCCTACGCCCAGTACAAGGGCAAGGAAAAAGCACAGGCGCTTGCCACGCTGGAGCGTTTCATCAAGCTGCACCCCGCCAGCCCGGCGCTTGATTACGCCCTGTACCTCAAAGGCCTGATCAACTTCAACGACGACCTGGGCATGTTCTCCTGGTTGTCCAAGCAAGACCTGTCAGAGCGCGACCAGAAAGCTGCCAAAGACTCCTTTGAAACGTTTCGCGAGCTGACCACACGCTTTCCCAACTCGCGCTATGCGCAGGATGCGCGTGCGCGCATGACCTACATCGTCAATTCGCTGGCGCAATACGAAGTGCATGTGGCGCGCTATTACTACGACCGAGGGGCCTACGTTGCGGCCATTGCGCGCGCGCAGCGTGCGGTTGCCGACTACGATGCCGTACCGGCCACCGAAGAAGCGCTGTACATCCTGATCAAATCCTACGACGCCCTGGGCCTGACCCAGTTGCGCGACGATGCGCGGCGCGTGCTGGACGCCAACTATCCGAACAGCACCTATGTGACGCGCGGTTTCAAGAGCCAGGAGAAGGAGTGGTGGCGTTTTTGGTGAGCGCCGTGAGCGCTTCGTCGAATGCCTGAGCATCTTCCAGGCGTCGCATGGGTGGCAAGGCCCGCAGGAGCCGTTTGCCATAGCCCTTGCTGGTCAGACGTGGGTCACACACCACGAGAATGCCCCGATCGGATTCGTGGCGAATCAGGCGCCCAGCGCCTTGCTTGAGCGCCACGGCTGCTTCGGGCACTGCGTAGTGCGCAAAGGCGCTTCGACCCAGCGCCTCGACTCTTTGCGCACGCGCACGGGCCAAGGGGTCGCTGGGTGAGGGAAACGGCAGTTTGTCGATCACGACCAGTTGCAGCTTGTCGCCCGGCACATCAAAGCCCTCCCAGAAGCTGGCGGAAGCCACCAGCACGCAAGCCTTCTGGCCACGCGCGTTGCCGGCGCGAAAGCGCTCCATCAACCAGCGCTTGGGTGATTCGCCTTGCACCAGCACCTCCAAACCGGAAGTGTCGGGCAGTGCGCTGCGCAACACCTCGCCAATGACACGCAACGCGCGCAAGCTGGTGGTCAACACGAGTGTGCGGCCGGCAAGTCGCTGCGCCGCCGTAGCCACCCAAAGCGCCACCGCGGGGCTATGCCCTTCGTCAGCTGGCAAGGGCATGTCCTCGGGCACGTACAGGGCGGCCTGCTGCGCATAGTCGAACGGGCTTGCCACGCGCACTATGCGCGCAGCTTGCAGACCGCAGGGCTCGGTGAACCACGACAGGCGATCGTCGTCGCCCAAGGTGGCGGAAGTAAAAATCCAGGCGCGCTGCGCCGAAGCGGTGTCCTGTTCGGTGGTGGGCTGCCCTTCAGCCGCTGCCTCGGGCAAGCCCATCAGGCGCGAGCGCAGGGCGTGGGCGACGTCGTGCGGCGATTCGATCAGCCGCACATCGCTTGCCGAGACGTCGAGCCAGCGCACCCGATCGTCCGCAGGGGGCGCCGAAAAGCGTTGCGCCAGGGCCAGCAGATCGTCACAGCGATCGCCCAGGCGGCTGAGCTCGGACGCGTAGCTGCTGGCATGGGCCAACGCTGCCGCTACGGTGCGCAGCAGATCCTCAAGGCCGCCCAGGACATGTTCCCACGCTGGTCGATCCGCACCGGGCGTGGCGCCGTTTTCCCACGGAGACTGCCCAGGCACGCCAGCGCCGAGGGCGCGCAAGCTGACGGAAAGTCCTTCCAGGGCGCTGGCGAGAGTCTGCCAATCCGCCAAACCCAGAGCCGATTGTTTTCCAGTCGCAAGCAGTTCGCGGGCGAATTCCCGAAGGCGGGCGCTGCCGAGTTGAGCCCCCAGAAACTGCACGCCGATGTCGTTGAGCTGGTGCGCCTCGTCCACGACAACAACGCGCACGTTCGGCAGCAACTCGGCGACGCCAGATTCACGCACCGCCATGTCGGCAAACAACAAATGGTGGTTGACCACGACCACATCGGCCGCAAGCGCGTCGCGGCGCGCCTGGTTCACATGGCAGTTGCGCGCGTGCGCGCAGGCGGCCCCAAGGCAGTTCTCACGCGTGGAAGTCACGAGCGTGGCAATGGCACTGCGTTCGTCAAGATGCGGCAGCTCTGCCAGATCGCCGCTGCTGGTGGCCTGCGCCCACTGCTCGACTTCGCCCAGGCTACGCGCCAGAGCATCGTCCATGTCGTGCTGGCGCGCGCTCGCAAGCCGGTGCCAGCACAGGTAACTTGAGCGCCCTTTCAGCAAGGCCGTGCGCCTGGGCGTGCCCAGGGCCTGCAGCACCTGCGGGAGATCGCGCCCGTGCAGCTGGTCTTGCAAGGCCTTGGTGGCCGTGGAGAGCAGAACCCGCTCGCCGCTGAGCAATGCGGGCACCAGGTAGGCATAGGTTTTGCCGACCCCGGTCCCGGCCTCGACCACCAGAGCGCCGCCAAGCGAGATCGTGCTTGCCACGGCAAGCGCCATCTCCGCCTGCCCGGCTCGCCGCGCAAAGCCGGGGTGCGCACGCGCCAACGCACCGGCATCCGAGAAAACATCAGACACGCCCTGCTCCCACTCGGAGAGGGCAGACGAGAGGTGCGGAGCTGGAGTCAAATCGGACGGCGGCGGCGGGGAAGAGACGTGTAAGAACATGCAGGCCTTGCTGGCATGGCGAAAACCCCACACGCTGGCAGATAATACAGGCGCTGCTGCGCTACAGACGGTGCAGCGAACCCACACTGCACGACAATCCACTGCATGGCCAAAGCGTTTCGCCTCATTGCCTCTACCGGCATCCACAAGGGTGACCGCGACTACCAGCAAGACCAGGTGCTGCTGCTTTCGCACGCACGCTTCAACGGCTGTGTATTGGCCATTCTGGCCGACGGCATGGGTGGACGCAGTGGTGGGCGCAAGGCCTCTGACCAGGTCATGATGACGGCGCGGCAGTTGTTCGACCGTTACGCACCCGATTCAGACGACCCGGTCAGCATGCTGGCCAACATGGTCCAGGAAGCACACATCGTCATCCGGCTGACGGCTATTACGGCCGAGCAGGAGCCGCACAGCACGATTGCCGCCTTTCTGATCAATCCGCGCGGAGATTGCCATTGGGTGCATGCCGGCGATTCGCGTGTCTACCATTTCCGCGGCGGACTACTGGTCAAGCGCACCAGCGACCACTCGTATGTGCAGGCGCTGGTGGATCGGGGCGAGATCACGGAAGCCGAAGCAAACAACCACCCGCACTCCAATATTCTGGTGGGTTGCCTGGGCACCGAAAGCGACCCGCCGCTCACCACACACCTGATTCCGCAATTGCAGCCTGGCGATGTATTGATGGCGTGCAGCGATGGGGTCTGGCACTACTTTTCGCCCTCCGAGCTCGCTTCAGTGGTGGAATCGCTTTCGCCGCGCGAAGCGACCGAGTTTCTGATTGACAAGGCGCGCATGCGCGCGCGCGGTGGCGGCGACAACCTTTCGCTGGTGATCGTCAAGGTAGAAGCCTTGGCAGACGAGCCACCCGCGCCGCTCAAAGCGTTTCCCATCAACAGCTGAGTTTTGCGCGCTGCGCCCGTCACCGGCACGGCGGCCCCGGTCAACCCGCCCTACTCGGGTGTTGGCAGCGGTGCAATCGCGGGGCCGCCTTTCCCACCCCGCGCTGCTTGCCGGCGAATACGCGATGCCTCGCGTTCGGCGGCTGCGCGTTGCTTCTCCAGAAGTTTCTGCCGGGCCACACGGGCTTGTGCGGCGCGTGCGCGCTGCTTGGCCGCGCGCTCAGCCAGCACCTTATTGACAGCAG
>JAUCDU010000067.1:0-10214 GCA_034674825.1 Giesbergeria sp. | reverse complement strand
CACCGTGGTGCTGATCCACGGCGTGCTCAACGACCACAGCGTCTGGGCCATGCAAAGCCGCTGGCTGGCGAACCACGGCTGGAACGTGCTCGCCGTCGATTTGCCGGGCCACTGCCGCAGCGCCGGGCCGGCCCCGCAATCGGTCGAGGAGGCTGCGGATTTCATCATGGCCCTGCTTGATGCATTGAAGGTGGAACGAGCCGCACTGATAGGGCACAGCTGGGGTTCGCTGATTGCGCTTGACGCAGCCAGCCGCCTGGGCACGCGGGTCTCACACCTGGCGCTCGTGGGCACTGCCTGGCCCATGAAGGTATCGCCCACTTTGCTGGACGCCGCATTGAACGAACCCGAGAAAGCACTGCGCAGGGTGAATGTGTTCTCTCGCAGCACCTTGTGCGCGCCCCCTACGGCGCTGGGGCCTGGAACCTGGGTGTTTGGCGCGCAGATGGCGCTGGGTCGGCGGGTGCTGGCGAGCAATCGGGCGGTGAACGTGTTTCACCGCGGCTTCCTGGCGTGCGACCAGTACGCGGGAGGTGGCGACGCGATCACGCGCATCGAGTGTCCGGTGCTGTTTGCACTCGGCGCGCAGGACCAGATGACGACACCCAAGGCCGCGCAAGGCTTGATAGCCGCGGCGCAAACCGCCGGGAAGCAGGTGTCGGTGCGCATGCTGCCCGTGGGTCACAACCAGATGACCGAGGCGCCAGAAGAAACGCTGGCGGCGCTGCGCGAGTTTTTGGTCGGGTGAGCCGCTCGGCCGCTTCGCGGTCGTGGCAGTCGCACCTCTCTAAAATTCAATAGAAAAGCAATCCCAGCGCTTATCCACCAAGCGCTTTCAGCTATAGATTAATGAGCATTCGCGCAGGCCGGATGCATCGGCAGCCCGCTGGGCACGCGCTGCAATGCCGGGCCCGCAGCCGCCACCACGCGAATCGCAAACCCAAGTGCAGGATCAGGTCGGCTTGCGTGCGTCGGGGTCGACTCGGGCTTCAAACCGATCGCTGTTGCTGCCAAACCCCACCGGTTGGTTCGGAGCCGGTGGCGCAGTTGCCGGAACGGGTGGCTGCTCCTCCTGCGAGAGCAGCGGCAGAGGAGCACTGCCCTCAGGCCGCTCGGACAGGGCGTCCAGGTGCGTCAGATCGCTCAAGTCGAGGTCAAGGGCGGGCGCACCAAGGCTCGCTGAAGGCTCGGCCGAAGCACGGTTGGGTGCTTCGAAGTCCCAGTCGGGCTCGAACTCCATCAAATTGCTGACTGGCGCAGGCGCGGTTTCTGGCAGCTCCGCATGGGGCGGCTCCCACTGCTCGGGCTCGAGCGGCGTGGTACGGGTGCGCGGCGCAGCCACACCTCGCGCAGCGGCGGGCGTCGTGCGCGCCACCGCGTGCAGCAGCAGCAGATCGTCGTAGGCGGGCAAATCGAACCTCTGGTGTTCGTCCCCAACGCCGCGAAACAGCAACTCCTGCAGCAACAGGACGACCGATGGATCGCACCACAGCGCCTCGATACGCGCCAGCACATCAGGATAGGCAAGCAGTGGCTTTCCTTGACGCGAAAAGGCTGCGAATTCTGGCACGTGGGCATTGAAGTACAGGTGAAACTGTGCACGCAATTCATTGAATTGCCCGATTCGGCTGAGCGACCTGTACAGACGCAAAAGCTCCAGGTAGGCAAAGGGGGAGGACGATTGATTGGCTTCGATGTGCTGCTTCATCACATCAATGGCCTGGTCGTGTTCGCCGACCGAGACGAAGAATTCGGCCTGCTGCTGCAGATCGAAAAGATCTTCCGGGTTGACCACCGAAGTGACAGGCAGCGTCGCACTGGCCGCAAGGGGCGCTCCCGACAGCTGCGTATCGGGAGCATCCTGCGCCGTAGTGTCTGAAACACCAAATTCGAGCGGCATCATGCCCGACGGCAGCAGCTCCGGTTCTGTGGGCGACGCGCGCAACGAGTGTTCGCCGTAGGCAGCAGACGAAGGCACCCGCGCGCCAGTTTCTGTACTTGACGCAGCTGCGGCGGCGGCTTCGGACCAGGCATGGCGCTCAACTGCCTGGATGCGGCGCTGGCGCGACCACAGCCACAGCACAGCCCCCGCCAGCAGCACCAGCAAAGCCAGCAACGAGTACACGACGAAGGCCGAATAGCGCTCAGCGACGCGCTGTTGCAGCTCCTGCTGGATGGCAAGCGCAGCCGCTTTGTCGCGCTCGGCCTGGGCACGCTGCGTCGCAAGTGCAGACTCCTGCGCCACCAGTCGCGCCGCTTCGTCCAGCATCTCTTGCGGCTGCATGTTCAGGGTGCGCCAGCGCGCGGCAGCATCAGCGCGCTGTTCGGGTGTTGCTGGCGCCACGCTGGCAAGCTCGGACGAGGCGCGCAACACCGATGGGGCCTCCAGCCAGTCGGACAAGGGCTCCATCACCAGGCGCGATTTGCCGGCCTCACGCGCGGGTGGTGCAGCCGCCTTGGGGCGCGCCGGACGGCTGGGCGGCGCGGCGCGCTTCGGGCGTGCTGTCGCTGTTGGCCGCGTGGCCCTTGTTGGCGCTGTTTGCGGCGCAGCGGCGCCAGCGCCTTGCTCAGGCACGGAACGCGCTGCCGCTGGTTCGCTTGGTCGTGCCGAAGCAGCCGCCAAGGCCACAGCGGCGCGCTGCCGAGCCGAAAGCGCCTCGGCAGGATAGGCAAGCAGCGCATACGTACGCACTACTTTGCCCGAACATCCCGCCGAGAGTTGAACGCTCAGAATGGGTTCGGTCACCGGCTGCGTGGTCTGCACGCGAATCGCGGCACCTTGTCCGCTACGAGACCCCGTCGGTGTCACCGCCACCTGGCGGCTGGGAACGGCAGAATCCCCCGCGATCACATCGGCGTGGATGCAGGCGTCTGAGAGCGCAGCACCATCGGTGCGTACATCAAAGCTGAGGTCCAAAGGACGCCCAAGCACCACGACTCCCTGGGGATTGCCCAACGAGAGTGCTGTTGCGCTGCCGGCCGCCACCCCCGCCAGGACGGCCAGAAGAAGATTACGAAGTCTCACGTTTTTTTTCAATTTGCTTCTTGTAATTCTTGCATAGATTGGGCGGCTGGCGCGAACCGGATAATGAGGCAATAAACGCCGCTCATTCCCATACCGGTACCGCAGGCGCGGGCGCAATCGAGATCACGTGCCACCGCAGCCCTGTACTGCGCGACTGTGGTGCGCGCAGACACACCCACGTACACGAAAGGACGACTCTCAATGGCAGCTGAACTCGTCAGTCACACCGAAGGTGAAACCCTCGTCCTGACGCTGCGCAACCCAGGCCAGCACAACACGCTTTCGCCCGATATCTATGCGGCGGGAATCGAGGCACTCAATGGTGCGGAGCGCAGCGCAGACGTGCGCAGCGTCGTCCTGACCGGGGCGGACGGCTTGTTCAGCGCAGGCGGTGACCTGCGGCGTCTGCAGGGCAACCGGGCTTTGAATCCCGAAGTACAGGCAGCCAGCATAGACGCTTTGCACGACTGGATTGAAACGCTCAGAACCCATCCAAAACCCGTTGTTGCAGCGGTGGAGGGTGTGGCAGCGGGAGCGGGTTTTTCGCTGGTGCTGGCTTGCGACCTTGTGGTGGCCTCGCGCAGTGCCCGCTTTTCGCTCGCCTACAGCCGCGTAGGACTGTCGCCGGACGGCGGCGCCAGCTGGGCGTTGGCGCAGGCCGTGCCGCGCCAGCTGGCCGCGGAGTGGTTGATGCTCGGCGAGCCGCTGACTGCCGAGCGCCTGCACGCCTTCGGCCTTGTCAACCGGCTGGCAGAACCGGGCGCCGCATTGGCAGGCGCCTTGGAGTTGAGCGCGGGGCTCAATGCGCGCGCACCCAACGTTCTCGCCAGCGTCAAGGATTTGCTCGCCCAAGCCTGCACCCAGGACCTGCACACGCAATTGGGTGACGAACGCAAGCACTTCGTCACCAACCTGCAGCACCCGAACGCGGGCGAAGGCATCACCGCCTTTCTGGACAAGCGCGCGCCGCGTTTTCGCTAAAAAATCCGGGCGCAGCAGGCCCGTCGGGCGCCTGCTGGCCAAGTGCCCCACACCGCACGCCCCGCGCGTCGGTCCCGGGCGCGACAATGTTCCTGCCACCAGTCACGCAAAAGACAGCCCATGGACGACCCTATTCTTACTATCGAAGAACGCGAGGCGATCAATTCCGGTCGCTGGTTCACTTCTCTTTCACCATCACTGCGACACGACATTCTCCGATGCGCCTATGTCAAACGTTACAAGGACGGCGGTCTGATCTGTGCCCGGGGCGACCCGCCGGAGGACTGGATTGCTTGTGCCAAGGGCGCCGTGCGTGTCAGCTCCACCTCGATCTCGGGCAAGCAAATTACGCTGACCTATGTCGAGCCGGGGATCTGGTTTGGCGATGTCGCAATCTTCGACGGCGACCAGCGTACGCACGATGCGTACGCACACGGCCCGACCACCATTCTTTGCGTGGCGAAGGCCGACTTCAAAAAAATTCTCGCCACGCACGCCGAATTTTCCGAGGCCATGCTGCGACTACACGCGCGCCGCATCAGGCAACTGTACGGTCTGGTGGAAGACCTCAACACCCTGCCCCTGCGCGCACGACTGGCCAAGCAATTGCTGCATCTGGTGCGCAGCTACGGCATCTCCAGCCTGTCGAACAACGACGAAATGCGCATTGGGCTGCAACTGGCCCAGGAAGAACTGGCGCAACTGCTTGGTGCTTCGCGCCAGCGGGTGAATCAGGAACTCAAGGCGATGGAGCGCGACAACATCATCCGCATCGAGCCGGGGGGTCTGGTGGTGCGCAACCGCCCTGCCCTCATGCGCCTGACCGAGCTCGACAACTGAAGGAATTCCGGACATGAGCAACTTTGACGATTTCGTCGGCACGCGCGAAGCCTCCGGGCGACACGCATTCGATAGCGACGCCCTCACCGCCTGGCTCACGCCGCGACTCGATGGCTTTGCGGGTCCGCTCCGGGTCGAGATGTTCAAAGGGGGCCAGTCCAATCCGACCTACAAGCTGATCACGCCGGGCCGCACCTACGTGATGCGCTCCAAACCAGGGCCCGTCGCCAAACTACTGCCTTCGGCACACGCCGTGGAGCGCGAATTTGCCGTGATGAGCGGCTTGCAAGACACCGACGTTCCTGTGCCCCGCATGTACGTGCTGTGCGAGGACGAATCCGTGATCGGCCGCGCCTTCTACATCATGGAATACATGGAAGGCCGGGTGCTCTGGGACCAGGCCTTGCCCGGCATGACACCTGCCGAGCGCGGCGCCATCTACGACGAAACCAACCGCGTGATTGCGGCGCTGCACACCGTGCCCTATGCCGAGCGCGGTCTGGCTGGCTACGGCAAGCCGGGCAATTATTTCGAGCGCCAGATCGGCCGCTGGAGCAAGCAGTACCAGGCCTCCGTCACGCAGCCGATTGCAGAGATGGACCGGCTGATGGAGTGGCTGCCGGCGCATATCCCGGCCGGCGCACGCGACGAAGCGCGCACGTCCATCGTGCACGGCGATTTCCGGCTCGACAACCTCATGTTCCACCCCACCGAGCCTCGCGCCATCGCCGTGCTCGATTGGGAGCTGTCCACGCTCGGACACCCGCTGGCCGACTTCAGCTACCACTGCATGGCCTGGCACATTCCACCCGGCATGTTCCGCGGCATCGGTGGCCTGGACCACAAGGCGCTCGGCATCCCGACCGAAGCCGAATACATCCGCCGCTATTGCGAGCGCACGGGCTTCACCACGCCCGAAGCGCTGGCGCAAGACTGGAATTTTTATATGGCCTACAACCTGTTTCGCATCGCGGCCATCCTGCAAGGCATCGCCAAGCGGGTCGAGGCGGGAACCGCATCGAGCGCGCAGGCCAAGAGCTCTGGCGCCGGTGCAAGACCGCTCGCCGAAATGGCCTGGGACTTTGCGCAACGCGCCTAGCCCCTGACCGCCCGCTCGTTTTTGAAGGAGAACCCCATGGACTTTGACTATTCACCCAAAACCAAGGACTTGCAGGCACGCCTCATCAAGTTCATGGATGAGCACATCTACCCCGCCGAAGCCACCGTGGCCGGCGAGTTGGCGGCCAACACGCAAGCCGGCAAGCGCTGGACGCCACTGTCCACCATCGAAAACCTCAAGCCCAAGGCGCAGGCCGCTGGCCTGTGGAACCTGTTTTTGCCCGTCGACACCGCCGAGGCCTCGGGCTACGCAGGGGCCGGGCTGACCAACCAGGAATACGCGCCACTGGCTGAAATCATGGGCCGCGTGACCTGGGCAAGCGAAGTGTTCAACTGCTCTGCGCCCGACACCGGCAACATGGAAACCATCGCCCGCTACGGGGACGACGCGAACAAGGCGCGCTGGCTCAAGCCCCTGCTCGAGGGCAAGATCCGCTCGGCGTTTGCCATGACCGAGCCCGAGGTGGCCTCAAGCGACGCCACCAACATCGAATGCCGGATCGAACGCCAAGGCGACGAATACGTTATCAATGGCCGCAAGTGGTGGACCTCAGGCGCCAACGACCCGCGCTGCGCTGTGTTCATCACCATGGGCAAGACCGACCCCGAGGCGCCGCGCCACTCGCAGCAAAGCATGGTGCTGGTGCCAGCCGATGCCGCCGGTGTGAAAGTCCTGCGGCATCTCAATGTGTTTGGCTACGACGACGCCCCGCACGGCCACGCCGAAATGCTGTTCGAAAACGTGCGCGTGCCGGTCAGCAACATTCTGTTGGGCGAGGGCCGCGGCTTTGAGATCGCCCAGGGGCGCCTGGGCCCTGGACGCATCCACCACTGCATGCGGCTGATCGGCCTGGCAGAGCGGGCACTGGAACTGATGTGCAAACGCGCACTCTCCCGTGTCGCTTTCGGAAAAACCGTGGCCCAGCAAGGCGTCACGCAAGAGCGCATTGCCGAGGCGCGCTGCAAGATCGACATGGCGCGCCTGCTGACCCTCAAGGCCGCCTGGATGATGGACGTGGCGGGCAACAAGATCGCGAAGACAGAAATCGCCATGATCAAAGTGGTGGCGCCCAGCATGGCCTGCGAAGTGATCGACTGGGCGATGCAGGTACACGGCGGCGGCGGCATGTGCGACGACTTCCCGCTCGCCCAGGCCTATGCCGGGGCGCGTACTTTGCGTTTCGCGGATGGGCCGGACGAAGTGCACCGTGCCTCCATTGCCAAAATGGAACTGGGCAAGTACGCCGCACCAAAGGCAGGTTGAGCCCACACGGGCTGCCGCGCTGCCAGGGCGCGGCTCGATACTATAAAAATAATAGCTTCCAAGGCTTACTGTGTAAGCCCTAGAGGCTATTTTTACTTGGTTTTTAGTTGCGAACCGGTACTACTCTGCAGGCGCGTTGCCGTCACTGATGACAAAGCGCAGCAAGGGTGAGCCGGACTCAAACGGAACACCCAGGGAAATCTGCCCGCTGCCGTGCAGCATGCAGGCGTCGCGCCGCAAGCGCACTTCCGCGTCGCTGCCATCAAACTGCACCCAGCTGCCAAAGCTGCTCACATCCGTGAGCGTAAAGCTGCCTTGGCGCCAGTCAATACGCGCATGCCTGCGCGAGACGCGCGGGTCGTGGACGAAACAATGCGCCTCCGGCGATCGGCCAACGTGCAGGGGTGTCTCGTCCGAACTGAAACTGCGCGTTTGCTCGCTCCAGGTCAGCTCCAGCGTGCCGCGCCCGCGCTCAATCGGGGCAACCGCGCTTGGCAGGCCTGCATGCTCGGTCAGGGCCCCTTGCGGCAGATCTTCGCGCCAATCGGCCTGGTACACCACTTGAGATTCAGACTTACCGCGAATCTCAAATACGCCCAAGCGCCGAAACTGCACCTTGGGAACAGCGCCTGCATCCACCGCGGCCGCGTCGGTGACCCAAACCTCGTTGGCAAGCGCGCGTTCGCACAGCCGGGACGCCACATTCACAGCGTCGCCATAGGTGTCGCCGTCAAGCTCCATGACTTCGCCGCTCGCGATACCGATGCGAACGGCCATGCGCAGAGGCTCGGCCCAGCGCGCCAGATTCGCCTGATGGCTGCGCTGCATGGCCGCAGCAGCGGCAATGGCTGCCGCAGCGTCAAGAAATATGCTGAGCACGCCATCGCCCAACTCCTTGACCACCCGGCCACTGTGGGCCACCACAACATCTCCCATCCAGCGGGTCAAACGGCTGACCACCAAGGATGCGCGCTCGTTGCCCAGTGACTCGTACAAGGCAGCACTTCCCGACAAATCGGAAAACATGACGGTGGCAAAAGTACGCAAGGGAGTGTTTTCAGACAAAGAGCGAAGCAAGCAGTTTAGGGCCTGTTCGCGCTGACTGTTGCCAGATGTTTTAGTCGCCGTTGGCTGCGCCCGACACCTAGGTTGCGTCTTGCGCAGCTGTCAGTTGTTGCCGCAACCACGCTGCTGCGCCCTGCCCCGCTACGCGCCCGCTGGCGAGGCAGGCCGTCAGCAGGTAGCCCCCTGTCGGCGCTTCCCAGTCAAGCATCTCGCCGCAGCAAAAAACGCCAGGGCGCTGCGCCAGCATCAGGTCGCGGCCCAGCGCCGCTTGTGCCACCCCGCCCGCCGTGCTGATCGCCTCAGCGAGTGGCCGTGGCGCCAGCAGCGTGACCGGCAAGTGCTTGATGGCGGCAGCCAGTGCGCGCGCATCGTGCAGCTGCTCTTCACTGAGCAGTTCGTAGAGCAAGGCCATCTTCACCCCGGACAGCCCCAGGCGGCTCTTGAGGTGGCTCGAGAGCGTGCGCGAACCGCGCGGGTGCAAAACCTCTGCGACCACGCGGTTGACCGCATGGTCGGGCAGCAAGTCGAGGTACAAGGTTGCGCTGCCGCTGCGCGCGATCTCGTCGCGCAAAAGCGCCGAAGCGGCATAGATGAGGCTGCCTTCCAACCCTGTCTGCGTCAGGACGAACTCACCGCGCCGTGCAAAGCCTTGGCCTGCACTATCCGTGAACGACAGCGCGACAGATTTCAGCGCGGCGCCCGCATGACGTTCGCGCAAGTGCGCGCTCCAGCCGCCCAGCTGCGCGTTGCCCTGACCCACCAATTCCTTGAGAAACTCGCGTCGGCTCTCGCCCCGCGAAGCGGCCCCGCCCACCACATCAAAGCCGCAATTGGCCGGCGCGAGCGGGGCCACGCGCGTGCCATCGGCGCTGAGCCACGGCACCCAGGCACCGTCAGAGCCCAACTGCGGCCAGCTGGCTCCGCCGAGCGCCAATACCACCGCCCGCGCCACCACGCGGTGGCTGCCGGCTGGCCCCTCGAACATCAGCGCGCCATCTTCGGTCCAACCGCACCAGCGCTCTCTCATGTGCAGTTGCACGCCGGCAGCGCGCAGACGCGACAGCCAGGCACGCAGCAAAGGTGCGGCCTTCATTGCATCGGGGAACACCCGCCCCGAACTGCCAACGAAGGTGCTGACACCCAGCTCTTGTGCCCAGGCGCGCACTTGCGGAGCGCCGAATTCGGCCAGCCACTGGCTTGCCCATGCGGTCCGGTTGCCATAGCGCTGCAAAAATGCAGCTTCTGGCTCCGAGTGCGTCAGGTTGAGCCCCCCTTTGCCGGCCAACAGGAATTTGCGCCCGACCGAGGGCATGGCGTCATAGACATGGACGCGAAGACCCGCAGCAGCCAGTTGCTCGGCCGCCATCAGGCCGGCGGGGCCACCACCTATCACGACTACCTGAAATTCATCTACCTGGCTCGAAAAATCTTCCACACCGCTCCTCGTCGCATCGCTTTTCGCTATGACTGTAATAGCAGATTCCGACCTTCCCACGAGTGCGGGGACGCCTGCATCTGTCACAATGGCAGAACTCTATACGTTTCGCACCGATCAAAGGAAAAGCATGGCCAGCGATCTCATCAAACACCTCTCCGACGCCACTTTTGAAGCCGACGTCCTGCAATCTGCGACCCCCGTCCTGGTGGACTACTGGGCCGAATGGTGTGGCCCCTGCAAGATGATTGCCCCCATTCTTGACGAGGTAGCCACCAGCTACCAGGGCAAACTACAAGTTGCCAAGATGAACGTCGACGAGAACCGGACCGTTCCCGCCCGCTACGGTATTCGCGGCATTCCCACGCTGATGCTGTTTCGCAATGGCGAGCTGGCCGCCACCAAGGTCGGCGCCATGAGCAAAGCGCAACTGACCGCATTCATCGACCAGCAACTGGCCTGATGAACGGCTGCGCTGCTGCAGG
>JAUCDU010000066.1:0-10407 GCA_034674825.1 Giesbergeria sp. | reverse complement strand
TGGTGACGCCAACGTGCTCTCCACCCCCAACCTGATGACGCTGGACAACGAAGAAGCGCGCATCATCATCGGCAACAACGTACCCTTTGTGACTGGCTCTTACGCCGCCACGGCAGGCACCAGCAACGTCAACCCGTTCACAACGGTCGAGCGCAAGGACGTCGGTCTGGTGCTGCGCGTGCGCCCGCAGATCAGCGAGAACGGCTCGGTGAAGATGTCGATCTACCAGGAGACATCGAAAATCGACGCCAGCACGCTCAAGGACATCAACGGCCCCACGACCAGCAAGCGCGCCATCGAATCGAACGTCGTGGTCGACGACGGCAACATCATTGTCATTGGCGGCCTGCTGGAAGACGCCTACAGCTCGGCCGAAGACAAGGTGCCATTGTTTGGCGACATACCGGTCGTCGGCAACCTGTTTCGCAGTGAGAACCGCTCCCGCCGCAAGACCAATCTGATGGTGTTCCTGCGGCCCACGGTGGTGCGCGACAACGCCACCAGCAATGCGCTCATGGTGGACCGCTACGAAGCCATCCGGGCGCTGCAACAGGACACCCAGCCGGCACCGAGCACCTTGCTGCGTCCGATCTCGTCAGCACCCGTGCTGCCACCATTGCCCGAGCGCGCGCCGCTGGCGTCCGGCTCCGCGCCCACGGTGAGCGCGACCGGCCTGCGGCTTGACAACCAGCTCACGCGCCCGCAGCCGAAGCAAACCAACATCACCACCGCGCCCGACTTCCCGCTGGGCAACTGAGCAACGCCATGGCTTACCCCCTGCCCTACGCGTTTGCGCGCAGCGCCCAGCTGCTGCTCGAGGCCGATGGCGATCGGCTGGTGCTGTGGCACGGACCCTCGGCGGCACCTGCGGCGCTGAGCGAAGTGCTGCGCAAATACCCGGTGCAGCAGTTGCAGCCGCTGGACGCCGGCAGCCTGGCGCAGCGCATCAGCTCGGCCTACTCGCAGCGCGAATCGAGTGCCGCCACGGTCGTGAGCGAAGTCGAATCCGACGCCGACCTCTCGCGCATGATGCAGGAGCTCCCCGCGGTGGAAGACCTGCTCGAAGCCGCCGACGACGCCCCCATCATCCGCATGCTCAATGCCCTGCTGACACAGGCGGCGCGCGACGGCGCGAGCGACATCCACATCGAGCCCTACGAGCGCCATTCGAGCGTGCGCTTTCGCGTCGACGGCACGCTGCGCGAAGTGGTGCAGCCCAACCGCGCACTGCACGCAGCGCTGATCTCACGCCTGAAAATCATGGCGGATCTGGACATATCCGAAAAGCGATTGCCGCAGGATGGCCGCATCAGCCTGCGCCTGGGCACCCGCGCCATCGACGTGCGCGTCTCGACCTTGCCCAGCGCCCATGGCGAACGCGCCGTGCTGCGCCTGCTGGACAAAAGCGAAAGCCGGTTGACGCTCGAGGCGGTCGGCATGCAGGGCCCGGCGCTCAAGCGCTTTGAAGGCCTGATCGCGCAACCCCATGGCATCGTGCTGGTGACCGGCCCGACCGGCTCGGGCAAGACGACCACGCTCTACGCCGCGCTCGGACGGCTCGACGCCCGGCAGAGCAACATCATGACGGTCGAAGACCCGATCGAGTATGAATTGGCGGGCGTTGGCCAGACGCAGGTGAACGCGAAGATCGACCTGAGCTTTGCCAAGGCGCTGCGCGCCATCCTGCGCCAGGACCCGGACGTCATCATGATCGGTGAAATCCGCGACTTTGAAACCGCGCAAATCGCCATTCAGGCGTCGCTCACCGGCCACCTGGTGCTGGCCACGCTGCACACCAACGACGCCGCCAGCGCCGTGACGCGGTTGATCGACATGGGCGTGGAACCCTTCCTGCTCTCAAGCTCGCTGCTCGGCGTGCTGGCGCAGCGCCTGGTGCGCAAGACCTGCACGCATTGCCAGGGCAAGGGCTGCGACGCTTGCGGCCAGACCGGCTACAGCGGCCGCACCGGCCTGTTCGAGCTGCTCGTGACCACCGACGCGCTGCGCGCGCAAATCCACAACCGCGCCTCCGAGGCCGACATTCGCGCCGCAGCCCTGGCGGGCGGCATGCAGTTGATGCGGGTGGACGGCGAACGCCTGATAGAGGCGGGCATCACCAGCCGCGAGGAAGTACTGCGGGTGACGCGGGATTGACTTGGGAGCATTGACTCGAGCACACGCCGAGGTATAACATGAGTTATTACATGGAGGCGCTCTCATGCACACGCTCAAACTCACTCAGATCGGAAATTCAGTTGGCGCCATCTTCCCCAAGGAATTGCTGATTAAGCTTGACTTGTCCAAGGGCGATGAGCTTTATGTGACCGAATCACCTGACGGATTGCGCATCACAACCCACAATCCCGATTTCGAGGCGCAGATGAAATTGGCTCGTGAGATCATGCGCGAGCGCCGCGCCGTCTTGCACGAACTGGCCAAATAGGCGCGGGGCATGGCCCACTTTTTCTTGCTGGACCGTGCGGTGGTCGTAGCAGTGCATGAGGCGCAGCTTGCAGAGCATGGCGGCGACTCCGGAACGCGCGACGCAGGATTGCTGGATTCAGCGCTTGCCCGGCCCGCTAACCTGCTCGCCTACGGCAAGCCCGATGTATTCGCGTTGGCAGCCGCATACGGTTACGGCATCTCGCGCAACCATCCGTTTATCGACGGAAACAAGCGCACAGGGTTCGTCGCTGCTGAGTTGTTCCTGCGCCTCAACGGCTACCAACTTGGCGCGAGCGATGCCGACTGCGTGATCACCATGCTCGCAGTTGCTGCCGGCGATTTCACTGAGGAAGTTTTCGCCACTTGGCTGCGGCAACACAGCCACGCTAAGGCTTGACTGCAGCCTGCGCTGCCGGCGCCGGTCCATCCAGCCGCGACGACCAGCTCTCAAGCGCTCCCGACTCCAACCGGCGCTGCAGCAAGCGCTGCCAGTTCGGCGGCACCGGCAATGCCAGTGCGGCGCGCAGTTCCGCCGCGTCAAGGCTGGGCCGATAAAGAACCTCCAGCAGCCGTGCCAATGGCCATTGCGGGTGTGGCCGCGCCTGCAGCAGCAGTTCGGCTCCAGCCCACAGCTCGCCTTCTTCGAGCACGCGGTAGTACCAGCCGGTGCGCCCGGTGCGCTGCACCCGCGCCGCCATATCGGGCCGACCAAACCGTTCATTGAGCTTCCAGCAAGGCTGGCGCGCCTGCGAAACCTCCAGCAAGGCAGCGCCTACGCGAAAGCGGTCTCCCAGGCAGACATCGGCCTCAGTCAGGCCAACAGTGTGCAGGTTTTGGCCGAACGCGGCCGGCGCGTCGAGCAAGGGGTGGGCGCCCAGCACGGCGCGCCAGGCAGCGTAGTGTTCGCTGGGGTAGTGGTGCACCGCCTTGTCGGGCCCGCCGTGCACACGCGTATCGCCCTGTTCGTCGCCCGCCAGCCCCAGGGCGCCGCAAAAAACCTTGCCGGCCCGAGGCTGCTTGTCGATTGCGCTGCGTGAGCCGCGCGCGTACGCCACCGCCCCGCCCGTACAAACCGCCAGGACGCGCGCGTTTGCAGGCGGCCCTGACATTCAACGTGCCAGATCGCGCTTGAGCTGCTTGAGCAGCAGCACCACCTGGTTGGACGCGTGGCGGTAGCCACCTTGAAAGACGCGCAGCGCCTGGTCGTACTCGCCCGCCTGCGCGAGCTCAACCACCTGAAGCGCCTGGGTGTGGAAATAGAGATGGCGTGCAACCAGAATCTGGAAGGCCGGATAGTGACCGAGCATTTCCTGGCCTCGACCAGCCAGCCACCGGCCCAAGGGATTGGCCTCGGGGTTGCCAATTTCGTCCTTGTCGATCGGGGTCGCGTTCGCGCCGCTGAGCTGCTCACGCAGGCGCTCCCGCCACGTCTCGTGGTCGATGATTGCGGCATCGATATCGAATTCCGAAGTAAGCGTGTTGGCGTGCCCGGTCTCCAGGACCAGTTCGCTTGCGTTGTCCTCGAAAGCCCAGGTGGTTTCCTGGCTGTCGGGGTCCTGCTCGCGCAGTTTGAACATTTTGCTGAAAAAGCCCATGGGAATTCCGAATGCGTCGCGCCGGATGGCTCAGGCGGCTGATCATATCGATTTGAAGCAAATTCACACATGTATTGCAACTCCAGCCTGTCGCCTGGGTGATCCGGGTACTGCGCGCCACAGGGCCACAATGGGCCCATGACCACGCCCCCTTCAACCACCCTGTCCATGCTGGATCTGGTCGCCGTGCGTGAGAACCGCACTGTGCGCGAAGCGCTTGACATCGCGCTGACAACGGCCCGCCACGCCGAATCCCTCGGCTTCACCCGGTATTGGCTGGCCGAACACCACAACATGGAAGGCATTGCCAGCTCGGCCACCGCCGTGCTGGTGGGCCACATTGCCGCCGGCACCCAGCGCATGCGGGTGGGCTCCGGCGGCGTGATGCTGCCCAACCACGCCCCGCTGGTGGTGGCAGAGGCATTCGGCACTTTGGCCGAGCTGTTTCCAGGTCGCATCGACCTCGGGCTCGGACGCGCGCCTGGCACCGACCCGCTGACCATGCGCGCGTTGCGCCGCGACCGCCCTGAAACGCAGGAAGACTTCCCGCGCGACGTGGCCGAACTGCAGCGCCTGCTGGCGCCCGCGGTGCCGGGCCAACGTCTGGTGGCGACGCCGGGGGCGGGCACCGAGGTGCCCATCTGGCTGCTGGGCTCCAGCCTGTTTTCTGCCCAGCTTGCGGCCGAGCGTGGCCTGCCTTACGCCTTTGCCTCGCACTTTGCGCCGCGTTTGCTGATGCAGGCCATCGACCTGTACCGGCGCTTGTACAAGCCCTCTGCGCGCTGGCCCAAGCCCTATCTGATCGTGGGCGTGCCGCTTATCGCCGCGCCGACCGACGACGAGGCGCACTACCTCGCGAGCAGCACCTATGAGCGCGTGCTTGGCATTCTCAAGGGCGAGCGGCGCAAATTGGCGCCGCCCGTGGCCGGGCTGACCGAGTCCCTTGCCCCGCAAGAACGCGCCGCCATCGGCGAGTTTCTGGCAGCCGCCGTGATTGGCGGGCCGGACACTGTGCGCGCTGGCTTGGCGGCCTTGATTGATGCGACCCGCGCCGACGAACTGATGCTGGTGTGCGATGTGTACGACCCTGCGCTGCGCCTGCGCTCGCTGGACATCGCCGCTGCGGCGCACGCCGAGCTGACGGGTCACGCCAACGCATAACTATCATTTCGATAGCTTCCAGCGCTTACCCAATAAGCGCTGGAGGCCATTTTCTATCAAAATTTAGCGCGCCAGATAGCCGCCATCCACCGGGTAGTACGCGCCCGTGACAAACGAGGCCTTGTCGCTGGAGAGCCACAGCACCAGTTCAGCCACCTCCTCTGCGCGGCCCAAGCGCCCGATCGGGTGGGCCGCGACCAGCAGCTCGTTGACGGCTTTGTCCTCTTCCAAAGCGCTGATCATGGGCGTGTGAATGAAACCTGGCCCGACGGCGTTGATGCGCACACCCTGGGCGCTGTACTCGAGCGCGGTCGCCTGCGTCAACCCGACGACACCGTGTTTGGCGGCCGCATAGGCCGGCGCTCCGGCGAAGCCCACTGCGCCCAGGATGGACGCCATGTTGATGATGGCGCCACCGCCATTCTTGAGCATCTCGGGCAGTTGGAACTTCATTCCGTAGAACACGCCGGAGAGGTTGATGGCAATCACCTGCGCCCAGCCGTCGAGCGGGTAGTCGGCCGTAGGCACCTGCGGGCCACCGATGCCAGCGTTGTTGCAGGCGATGTCGAGCCGCCCGAATGCCTCCACCGCGCCCCGCACCAGTGCTTCGCAGTCTTCGGGCTTTCCGACGTCTGCGGCAATGAAGGCCGCTTCACCGCCCGCAGCGCGCACCTGCTCCACCGTTTCCCCGCCACCGCTGCGGTCCACGTCCGAGACCACGACTTTGGCGCCCTCGCGCGCCCAAGCGAGCGCCACCGCCCGGCCAATGCCCGAGGAACCGCCGGTGATCAATGCGACTTTGTCTTTCAACATGGGAACTCCTTGCTGCCCGAACCACCTGCCGGGCTTGCGACCCATTGTGGACTGCTGCGTCGCGAGACACCACCCAACAGGATTACCTGACCCGCTACCATTGCTGCCATGCCGACTTCCTGCGCCTCCCATGCCCGCCTTTTCGTTTGAAGCGCTTGACGCGCAGGGGCTGACCCGCACCGGCGTGCTCGAAGCCGACAATGCCAAAGCTGCGCGGGGCCAGCTGCGCGCACAGGCGCTGGTACCGCTGGCGGTCGCACCCGCAGGCGAAGCACGCGCCAGCGATGGCAGCAGCAAGTCCGGCAGCTGGCTGCAGCGCCCGGCGTTCAGCAGCACGGCGCTGGCGATCTGGACACGCCAGGTGGCGGGCCTCGTCACTTCGGGCTTGACCCTGGAGCGGGCCCTGACCGCCCTGGCCGACGAAACCGAGGACGAGCGCCAGCGCCATCTGATTGCGGTGCTGCGCGCCGAAGTCAACGCCGGGGCGCCCTTTGCCAAGGCCTTGGCCCAACACCCGCGCGAGTTCTCGGACATTTATTGCGCCGTCATTGGCGCCGGCGAGCACAGCGGCAAGCTTGGCCTGGTGCTCGAGCGGCTGGCCGACGACCTGGAAGAACGCCAGGCGCTCAAGGCCAAGCTGGTCGGCGCAGCGCTGTACCCGGCGATCGTCACGGTGGTGGCGATCGTCATCGTGATTTTTCTGGTCAGCTATGTGGTGCCGCAGGTGGCCGGCGTGTTCGCTGGCTCGCGCCGCGCTTTGCCGTTTCTGACCACCGCCATGCTGGCTGCAAGTGCCTTCGTGCGCAACTACGGCTTGTGGCTGTTGGTTGCTATGGTTATTGGAGCTATTGGCGCCCGCTACGCCTACGCTGGAGAGGCTTTTCGCACAAAATTTGACGCGTGGTTCTTGCGCCTGCCGATGCTCGGCCGCCTGGCGCGCGGTTACAACGCTGCGCGCTTTGCCAGCACCCTTGCGATGTTGGCGGGCGCGGGCGTACCCATCCTCAAGGCTTTGCAGGCCGCAGCCGAAACCGTGAACAACCGGGCCATGCGCGCCGATGCGCTGGAGGCACTGGTGCAGGTGCGCGAAGGCGCGCCTCTGGCTTCGGCGCTGGCGCAGCGCAAACGGTTTCCAGGCCTGTTGTCCATGTTTGCGCGTTTGGGCGAGCAGACCGGCCAGTTGCCATTGATGCTGCAGCGCGCCGCCCAGCAACTCAGCACCGAGGTGCAGCGCCGCGCCGTGCAGTTGGCGACCATCCTGGAGCCGCTGCTCATCGTCACCATGGGCCTGGTGGTGATGCTGATTGTGCTGGCGGTGCTGCTGCCGATCATTCAGCTCAACCAGTTCGTCAAGTGACCCTATGCCTGTAAGCCTGCAAGACAAGCTCGTCGTCGCCATCTCTTCGCGCGCGCTATTCGATTTTGAAGAAGAGAACCGCGTTTTCGACGCACAGAACCCGCTTGCCTACATGCGGCTGCAGCAAGAGCGCCTGGCCGTTCCTGCCAAACCCGGCGTTGCATTTCCGCTGGTGCGCAAGCTTCTGGCGTTCAACACCGACGCCGTGCAGCGCGTCGAAGTGGTCATGCTGTCGCGCAACGACCCGGTGACGGCGCTGCGCATCTTCCGCTCGGTGCAAAGCGCAGGGTTGACACTCGAGCGCGGCGTATTCACCCAGGGGCGCGACCCATTCCGATATTTGCGGCCACTTGGCGCCCACTTGTTTCTCTCGGCCAATGAGCGTGACGTGAGCGAGGCGCTGCAGCTCGGGTTTCCAGCGGCGCGGGTGCTGACCGAATCCGTCGCCGCAGGCATCAATTACCCAAACGAGCTGCGCATTGCCTTCGACGGCGATGCGGTGTTGTTCTCGGACGAAGCCGAGCGGGTGTACCAGGAAGGCGGGCTGGACGCTTTTGTCAGCCACGAAACCAGCAAGGCCACTCTACCGCTGTCGGATGGCCCGTTCAAACCGCTGCTCGCCGCGCTGCACCAGTTGCAGCAGCAGGCGGACGTGTCGGGTATGCGCCTGCGCATTGCGCTGGTGACCGCACGCAGCGCACCGGCGCACGAGCGCGCCATCAACACGCTGATGAAATGGAATTTGGCGGTGGACGAGGCGATGTTTCTCGGCGGGCTGGAAAAAGGCCCGTTCCTGCGCGAGTTTGAACCCGACTTCTTTTTTGACGACCAGACCGGGCATGTCAGCTCGGCAGCGCGCCACGTGCCGGCGGGCCACGTGCACAGCCTTTAGAGCCCGTTGGTTCTTTTGACCTTTGGGTCGGAGTAGGTCAGCGGCTCGTTTTTCGCCTGCTGCGCCAAGCGCTCTGCCAGCGTGGTCTTGTTCACGTCTTGCGCCATCTCGATCGCACTGCCGCTGGCGCGCCACATTGACTGAATGAATTCAATCATCTGTTTGTAGAGCGGTGGCTCCTTGGGCGGCTCTGGCTGTGCTTTCAGCTCTTTTTTCTCGCGCACCTCCGTCCAGTCCCGGTTGGCCTGGTCGGGGTCGGACGGCTTCTCGGGCGTTTTGACGATGGCTCCCTCGCCAAGGCGATCCATCGATTCCACCGGGTTGGCAGCGTTGATGGGGCGCACCGGCACCGCTCCAGACGCTCCGGTGGAGTAAAGATCGGCGCCCTGAGGACGCCAGCTTGTCGTTCGGTCAACAGGTGGCAGTTGCATGGCAGTGGCCTCGGAAAGAGGGATCGAGCCGGGTCCTATCCCTTCTCGTACCTCCATTTCGGCGAAATGAAGGGCAACTTGAGGCCTTTTCTAACGATCATTTCAAAACCAAGGGTATTCACCTAGAAACTCGCAACCAACTACAGGAACCGCTCAAGCAGGCGTCGGGAATTGCGGTCCAGCGCGCCCGTGTCTGCAATGCGGTATTGCACGCCTTCGGCGCTGGCGATCAGCAAACGTGTACGCCCAGTCAGGCGGCGGATATCTTCCTCTGCCTTCAGGGTGAGCTGGGTTTCGCCCCGGTCGGTGGCTATCTGCCAGACGCTGGGCGTGGAAAAGCTCGACACCGAGAAAATGTGCGTGATCTCAGGGGAAAACTCGCGCACCGCCAACTCTTCTTCCACCAAGGCGCGCATGCTCGCAGGCAGTTCGGCCAGCCGGTCGACCCACAGCCGCTCGTGTCCGTCCTGACCGAGCAGCGAAAGCCCCCCGTCCGGCGCGCCGATCGGAAATGCGCGCACCGGGTGGACGCCCGCGTGTTCGCTGCCATCAGCAAGTGTCAAGGTCAGGCGACCGTGGGCGTCGCGCTCGAGATGAATCTTCGATGTGCTCATGATTGGCCTGCTGGGTGTGCGGGGTGGAGCAGCGCCTCGGGCAGCACCCCCGCCGCCTGGGCGTCCTCCTCGGCGCGGCGTGCCTGGGCTTCGTACAGCCGCCAGTAAGCGCCTTGGCGCTCCATCAGCGTGTCGTGCGGGCCGACCTCGACGATTTCGCCGCGGTCCATCACCACCAGGCGGTCTGCCTTGCGCAGGGTCGAGAGCCGGTGGGCAATGGCAATCGTGGTGCGGCCTTGCACCAGGTTGTCGAGCGCCTTCTGGATTTCATTTTCCGTCTCGGTATCCACCGACGACGTGGCTTCGTCGAGGATGAGAATGCGCGGGTCGATCAGCAAGGCGCGCGCAATGCTGATGCGCTGGCGCTCGCCCCCCGAGAGGCCCTGGCCGCGCTCGCCCACCAAGGAATCGTAGCCGTGCGCAAGCCGCAGAATGAACTCGTGCGCATGCGCGGCGCGTGCCGCAGCGATGATCTCGCCGCGCGAAGCCTCCGGTTTGCCATACGCAATGTTCTCGGCGATGGTGCCGAAAAACAGGAACGGCTCCTGCAGCACCAGGCCAATACGGCGCCGGTAGTCGGACACTGCAAAACGGCGGATATCGGTGCCGTCAAGCGTGACAGCGCCTTCTGTCACGTCGTAGAACCGGCAAATCAGGTTCACCAGCGTGCTCTTGCCCGAGCCGCTGTGGCCCACCAGGCCGATCATCTCGCCGGGGCGGATATCCAGGTCCAGCCCCTTGATCACCGCGCGGCTGCCGTAGCGAAAACCGACGCCGCGCAGGCCAATAGCGCCCTGCACCCGCTCCATGCGCACCGGATGCGCCGGTTCCGGCACGTTGCTGACGTGGTCCAGGATGTCGAAAATGCGCTTGGCACCTGCAGCCGCCTTTTGCGTGACCGACACGATGCGGCTCATGGAATCGAGCCGGCCATAGAAGCGCCCGATGTAGGCGATGAAGGCCGTCAGCACACCGACCGTGATCTCGCTTTGGGACACCAGCCAGATGCCAAAGCCCCAGACCACCAGCAGGCCCATTTCCGTCAGCAGCGACACCGTGGGCGTGAACAGCGCCCAAGTTTTGTTCAGCTTGTCGTTGA
>JAUCDU010000065.1:0-10530 GCA_034674825.1 Giesbergeria sp. | reverse complement strand
ATCCTGCGCTTCCTGATCGTGTCGCTGTCGTTCTACGGCATGTCCACGTTCGAAGGCCCGATGATGTCCATCAAGACCGTCAACGCGCTGTCGCACTACACCGACTGGACGGTGGGCCACGTGCACTCGGGCGCGCTGGGCTGGGTGGGCCTGATCACCATGGGCTCGCTCTACTACATGATCCCGCGCCTGTTCGGCCGCGAGAAGATGCACTCCATCAAGGCGATCGAACTGCACTTCTGGCTCGCCACCATCGGCATCGTGCTGTACATCGCCGCGATGTGGATTGCAGGGGTCATGCAGGGCCTGATGTGGCGCGCCGTGAACACCGATGGCACCCTGACCTACACCTTTGTCGAGAGCGTGAAGGCGACTTACCCGTTCTACGTCATTCGCGTTCTGGGTGGGGTGCTGTACCTGGCCGGCATGCTGGTCATGGCCTGGAACGTCTGGGTGACCGCGAGTTCGGGCCGCTCCTCCACCGTGGCGATTCCGGCCCTCAAGCCCGCCCAAGCCTGAGTTTTGAGGATTGATGCATGTCAAATAAAAAAACGTCCAAGGGCTTCTCGCACGAGACCATCGAGACCAACAACTTTCTGATGATCGTCCTGATCGTTCTGGTCGTTGCCGTCGGTGGCCTGGTGGAAATCGTGCCCCTGTTCTTTCAGAAATCGACCACGGAACCCGTCAAGGGATTGGAGCCCTACGCAGCGCTGCCACTGATGGGGCGTGACGTCTACGTGCGCGAAGGTTGCTACAACTGCCACTCGCAGATGATTCGTCCCTTCCGTGCTGAAACGCTGCGCTACGGCCATTATTCGGTGGCGGGCGAGTTCGTCTACGACCGGCCGTTCCAGTGGGGCAGCAAGCGCACCGGCCCGGATTTGCACCGTGTGGGCGGCAAGTACAGCGATGAGTGGCACCGTATCCACCTGAACAACCCGCGTGACGTGGTGCCCGAATCGATCATGCCTTCCTACCCGTGGTTGAACACAAACATGCTGGATCCGAGCGATATCACGCCGCGCATGAACGCACTGCGCATGCTGGGCGACCCGTACACCGACGAACAGATCGCAGCGGCACCCGATGAACTCAAGGGCAAGTCGGAAATGGACGCATTGGTTGCCTATCTGCAGGTTCTCGGCCTCACGCTCAGATAAGGACAGATCATGGATGTCACCACCCTCAGGATCATTTTCACGCTGCTGTCGTTTGCTTGCTTTTTGGCCATTGGCGTGTGGGCCTATTCCAGCCGCAATCGTGAGCGCTTTGAAGAAGCTGCCCAACTTCCATTCGAACAAGACTGATTTGATCGGTCGGGAAAACGAGAACACTTCATGAGCGATTTCACCCACAATTTCTGGTCGGTCTACGTTGCCGGCCTGACACTGGCCGGGATCCTGGCCTGCGCGCTGCTGCTGTGGATGACGGCACGCAAGAAAATTGATTCCAGCGACGACAACACCACGGGGCATGTCTGGGACGAAGACCTGCGGGAAATGAACAACCCCATGCCACGCTGGTGGATGTGGCTGTTTGTCGTCACCATTGTGTTCGCCTTGGGCTATCTTGCGGTGTACCCCGGTCTAGGCACTTTTGCAGGCAAGTTTGGCTGGACGCAAATCAACGAGTACCAGGACGAAATGCAAAAGGGCGAAGAACAAATCGCTCCGGTCTACGCACGCTTTGCTGCCATGACAACCGAGCAATTGGCCGGCGACGCGCCAGCCATGGCCATTGGCGAGCGATTGTTCATGAACAACTGCGCGCAATGCCACGGCTCTGACGCGCGGGGCAGCAAGGGTTTTCCGAACCTCACCGATGGCGACTGGCTCTACGGCGGTTCGCCTGAGCAGATCAGCGAAACGATTCACCAGGGCCGCGTGGGCGTCATGCCGCCCATGGCGGAGGCGGTGGGTTCGGCCAACGACGTGCGCAATGTGGCCCACTATGTGCTGAGTCTCTCGGGTAGCCCGCACGATTCTGTCCGCGCATCGCTTGGCAAATCCAATTTTGCAGCCTGCGCTGCATGTCACGGCATGGATGGCAAGGGAAACCAGGCTTTGGGCGCGCCGAATCTGACCGACGACATCTGGCTGCATGGCTGGGGTGAGGCGGCGATCACATCAATTATCAACAACGGCAAGACCAATGAAATGCCGGCGCAAGCTGGCAAGCTGAACGAGCAGCAGCTGCGCGTGCTGACCGCATTTGTTTGGGGCAAGTCGAACCAGCCCGCTGCTGCAGTACGCTGAGCGTCGTGCGACAGTCACGTATTGACGAGCCTGTACGCAAGCGCAACCTTTTGCATGTGCGAATTGGCCTCGCACGTGGTTTCCAGTTTTTTACTTGCTGAGAATCTCAGAACAGTCTGTCATGAACACCCCAGGCGATAAGCCTCGCAAAGTCATCCCGATCACCTCGGTTGCATCAGAGCCTTCTGCACAACAGGCCACCTCGCTGTATGAGGCTCACAAGAAGGTGTATCCGCGGTCGATCAGCGGGTTTTTTGCGCGCTGGCGCTGGGCCATGGTGTTTATCACCCAAGCCGTTTTCTATGGTTTGCCGTGGATCGAATGGGGGCAGCGCCAGATGGTGCTGTTCGATCTTGGGGCGCGGCGCTTCTACATGTTCGGCCTGGTGCTGTACCCGCAGGACTTCATTTACCTCACGGGCCTGCTGATCATCTCCGCGCTGTCGCTGTTTCTGTTCACCGCCGTGGCGGGGCGCCTGTGGTGTGGTTTTGCCTGTCCGCAAACGGTGTACACCGAGATTTTCATGTGGATCGAGCACAAGGTCGAAGGCGAGCGCAGTGCCCGGCTGCGCCTTGACAACGGGCCTTGGAATCTTGAAAAAATCTGGAAGAAGTCGCTCAAGCAAACCTTGTGGGTGCTGATTTCTCTCTGGACCGGCTTTACCTTCGTTGGCTACTTCGTACCCATTCGCGAACTGGGCTTGCAGCTGCTTGCGGTCCAGGCAAGCTGGCAAATGTTCTGGGTGCTGTTCTACGGCTTTGCCACCTATGGGAATGCAGGATTCTTGCGGGAACAGGTATGCAAGTACATGTGTCCGTACGCCCGCTTCCAAAGCGCGATGTTCGACAAGGACACCTTGATCGTCACCTACGACGAAGCGCGCGGTGAGCCGCGCGGGCCGCGCATCAAGACAGTCGACTACAAGGCCAAGGGTTTGGGCGATTGCATTGACTGCACCTTGTGCGTGCAGGTGTGTCCTGTAGGCATAGACATCCGGGACGGCCTGCAATACGAATGCATTGGCTGTGGCCTGTGCGTGGATGCGTGCGACAGTGTGATGGACAAGATGCACTATCCACGTGGATTGATCCGCTTCTCTACGCAAAACGCCGTGGCAAAAGGTTGGGGCAAGGCAGAAATCTTCCGCCATGTGTTGCGCCCGCGCGTGCTCATCTACACGGGTGTTCTGGTGGCGCTCTGCATAGGGATGCTCGCCAGTCTGGTCGTGCGCACCCCGCTCAAGGTGGACGTCGTGCGCGACCGGGCCGCCTTGTCGCGCATTGTGGCCGGGGGCAAGCTGGAAAATATCTATCGGCTTCAGATCATGAACGCCACCGAAACCACGCACCGCTACCGCGTCAGTGCGACCGGCCTCGACGGTTTGGAGCTGGCGTCTGAGCCCGAGTTTGAAATCGGCGCGGCGCAGTCGCGCTGGGTGCCGGTGAACCTGCGCATTCCTTACGGCTCGGCGCAGCCGGGTTCACATCCGGTGCACTTCGAAATTCAGGCCATTGGCACGGGTGCCAAGGTGCGTGAGAAGTCGGTGTTTCTGGTGCCGCGCTGAGTGCCAACACTGAGTGCTTCCATGTGTGCGCGGCTATTTTTTGAATGTCCTGAATGAACAATTCGCCTACTTCCGATGCCCTGCCGCCAAAACCATGGTGGACGTTCGGCTTTGTCTGGCTCGTCATCGGCGGTCCTGCCGTGGTCGTGGTTGCGTCGTTCGTCACTTTGTGGTTGGCGATTCGCACGCCCGATCCGGTGATCGACGAGAATTATTATCAGCATGGCATTGCCATCAACAAAACTCTGGAGGCGCAGGAGCGAAACCTGGCGCCGGCCGTCAAAGCTCGCAACCATGCGGCAACGCCTGACAACGAAGCGCCGCGCTGATCTGCACAACAACCCTCCATTATTCAAGGAAGCCTGCCGATGTTGACCCAACGCCTGATGTGGATTGCATGGCCCGCCTTTTTGATGGCCGGTGTGTTGGAAATGCTGGTTTTTGCGTTCGTGGACCCGAGCGATCTGCACTGGTTCGGTGAGCCCGTAGCGCTTACGCGCCAGGGAATCTATACCGTCGCCTTCTTTGTCTTCTGGGCAGTCACCTTCGCATCCAGTGCCTTGACCACGCTGTTGTCGTTCTCGCCGTTTGAAGTCAACCGATGCCCAGTTCCCAATGGCGAACGCCCGGAAGATTGCCGCAAGAATACGGCGTAAACCTAACCACTTTTTCAGATCTGACCATGCCAAACGCAGCCTCTTTTGCTTTCTCCACCTGCGACTTTTGCGATGCGCACAAGGAAGAAAATGGCGGCGCTTTCCGGGTGTTGCCTCCCAAATTTCTGTCTTTGGGCGGTCTGCGTGCGTTCGGGGGGAGCGTCAGCACGGTGAAGTGCTTTGAAGACAATGCGCTGGTGAAGGCCGCGCTTGATACCCCCGGCGAGGGGAGGGTGCTCGTGGTCGATGGGGGCGGGTCGCTGCGCCGCGCATTGGTGGGCGGCAATCTCGCTGGCGCCGCTGCGCGCAATGGCTGGGCCGGCATTGTTGTCGACGGCTGTGTGCGCGACGCCGCTGAGCTCGCCGCAGAGCGCGTTGGCATCTGTGCCTTGGCGCTCATACCGATGCCAACGGTCAAACGCGGCGAGGGGCAGCGCGATGCGCCCGTGCAGATATGTGGAGTCTGGGTGAATCCGGGCGACTGGCTGTATGCCGATCAGGATGGCATTGTGGTTTCAAATAAGGCGCTGCACCGCAGCTGATGCGGGTTGTAAGCCGGTAGCCGCGATCGTCTCGCGGCTGCCCCGCTTTTCTTGGTGCGCAGGCTGGCATGCCGTCGCAGATCGCCAGCAGTTCTTAGCGCTTTTCAGGTTTTGGCGCCGCGCCGGCGGGCCCGGCTTTTACAGCTTCGTCAGCCCGAGCAAGGAGTTTGGCGCATTGCGCGTCGTCTTCCGCTGCGGGCACGGTGATGGGAACGAGTGCGAGTGCCGCAGGCGCGGCGATTGCAGCCGCTATGGCTGCGCCCGCGCGTGCGAGCAAAGGCCCTGCTTCCACGCCCACTTGGGGGTCGCTGAATGGGCCGCGAACGGTCAATGGGGTCCGCAGCGAGAAGAATTTCCATTCCAGCGATTCGGGTTTGATGCGCAAATCGACATGTTCGTGGCCGAAGTCCACCGTACCTACGGCTTCAACCACTGCCTCCTGCGTGCTGAGCTTGACCGAGCGCGTCTGCGCCACGCCGTCCTTGACAGCAAAATCCGCCACAGCGCAGCGCAGCTTCACTTCTTTGTCGGCACCGAACAGTTTGCTCACGATGACGCTGCCCAGGTTGAGTGCGGCCAGGTCCAGCAGTTGTTTGGAAAGCGTACCGTCGCGCACATAGAGGCGCGCTTCGCCAGAACTGCTTGCGAGCATGCTTGCAACAGAACTTCCCTGGCCCACCAGGGCAAAGGCACCGTCCATGCGGCCAAGGCTTTTTTCCATGAGCGCCACCTTGGGAAACAGGGCCGAGAGTTGCAAGTCGTCCACCGTGGCGCGAACTTGGGCGCCAAGCGGTGTCCGGCGGCTGTCGAGTTCAACCTGGGCGTCAATACGACCTTTGGCAATGCCAAATCGCAGCGGGTTCAGGCTTAATTTTCCGTTCTTCAGCACGGCACGCACGCTCAAGTTTTCGAGGGGCAATGCGGCAGGACCCAGCAGCTCTTCACCAAGGAATGCGATATCCAGGTCCATCGCGTCCCAGCGGTCGGTAGCAAATCTGGCGTCAGGAAGGACTTTGCGGGTGGCGGTGGATTCTTTCTTGTCTGCGCCGGAATCTGCAGGTGTGCCGACAATGGGGCCCAGATCCGAAAGCTGCAGCTTTTGCGACTTCATCTGGCCTTTCAGGTGCGGGCGAGGCTTGCCAGAGGTATACGTGAGGTGCCCTTCAATGTCGCTTTTCCCGACGACACCTGAAAAATCTTCATAGTCCCAGGTGGCTTTGTCAGGCTCCAGGCTGCCCACGAGGCGTCCGGTGGTTTTGTAGTGCGGCGTGTTGGGCAGCACCAGACCCGTGAGTTCGTAGAGATCCGCCATGGATGGCCCTTCGAGCGTGACCTGCAAATCCATGCCTGCGAGCTTCCGCGGGTTGGTCAGCGTGCCGCGTGCCTTTGCGCGGGTCGCTCCGGCGTGGATGTCAAAATCCACCGGGTACTCGACGGCGGCGTTGCGCAGCGACAGCAGCGACCCGGCACGGCCACTGCCCTTCAATTCTGCGTCACGCAGTTTCCCCATCAGTTTGATGTCAAGACCGTAGGCGGCATCGGTATCGTCAGCGCGATTGGCAGCGGCGTGGTCGGGTGTCTCAACCGATGCCCGCAGGGCGATGCGATGCATTTGGTCGGCGAAGGCGAGCTCACCGGCCTGGACGCCCAGTTGGCGCACATCGACCTTCCAGGGGTTGGGCTTCTGGGGTTGTTCGCGATCGCGAGGAAAGGTCCAGTTGTTCGCGCCATCTTTTTTGCGTGCCAAGGCGATATCGGGCGCAGACAGCACCAGCGTGTCGATGAGCAGTACGCGCCCAAGCAGCGGCCACAGACGCAGGCTTGCACTGGCCTGGCCGGCGCGTGCCATCAGCGGAGCCGGTGCATCGACATCCGGCGAAGCGGATGCCGGTTGCGCGAGGTCTGGCGCCTCAGTGCGCGCGTCCGGTGCGTCCAGTGCCCCGAAGCGACCGAATCCGGCAAGATTGCCTAATTCCAAATCACTGGCTTGCACAAGAAGGCTGGGTGCCCAGCGGCCCCAGCCCGAAACGAGAGGCTGCGGCCAGACCCAATGCGCTTCAAGATTGCCCTTGATCTCGAAATGCCGCCCGGTAGCAGCACTGACGCGTTCATTCACCCATGGGCGAGCACGGTTCCAATCCACCGAGCTCACCAGCAGCATGACCGTGACCAGCACCAGCGGGATGGCGGCCAGCACGCACAAAGCCGCGCGCAACCAAAGCTTTCCGCCTCGCGGCATGGCGCGGGCAGTAGAGGTGGGTGAGGCCGCAGGCGATTTCATCGGATGTCCATGCTAAGGCGCCGAGCAAGCGTGCGGGTCGCAAATGGGGTCGCAACGCACATTTGAGGTGCTTGTCCTACAGCTTCGGCCAACCGGGCAGCGCGCATCAGCACGGCGCAGGGCAGTGCGCAATGTTTCGCACAGCAGCTGGGAGCGCTTGTGCCAGGGGGTACGCGTTTGGCCAATGGCGCGGCATCTTCGCATGGCTTCGTACACTTGATCACCATTGCACCGAGCGGCGCTCCCCTGTCAGCCCGTCTACCGTTCACGATTTGCGGCGTATCCCGCCCCCACACCAAAGTTTTCTTCCTGTTTCTGCGCGCCCCGTCCTATGCATAACCCCCAACGTCCCGCTGTGCTGCCGATGCGCGACGGTGTGAGCGCCAGTTGCGTGGCACTGCCGACCAAAATCGCAAACCCGTGCTCGATGCTTGATTTTTTGTGTGCCCGGCTGCCCACGATATCCCGCGGCGAGTGGGAGCAGCGCATGGTCGAGGGGGACGTAGTCGATGAGCGCGGGCAGGCTGTGCTGCCTGATCGCACGGTTGAGCCGGGACTGCGGCTTTTCTATTACCGAAGCTTGACAAGCGAGCCGGCTCCTCCCGGGACGGAAGCCGTGCTTTACCGCGATCAGCATCTGTTGGTGGCAGACAAGCCGCATTTCATGCCCGTGATGCCGGCGGGCCGCTATTTGCACGGCTCCTTGTTGGTGCGCCTGAAAAAATCGCTTGGCCTGAGCGAACTCGCGCCATTGCACCGTATCGATCGAGATACTGCGGGTCTGGTGTTGCTTTCGGTGCAGCAGGCGACGCGGGGCGCCTACCACGCGCTGTTTCGCGAGCGCGACATGGAGAAGGAATACGAAGCAGTGGCCAGACCTTGGCGGCTCGGTCCACTGCCGCGCGAACGCAGCAGCCGCCTCGAAGAAAGCCCCCAGTTCTTCCGCATGCACGAGGTCAGTGGTGCGGCCAACAGCCTGACGCACATCGAATTGATCGAGGCGGCTGAGCACTGGGCGCGCTACCGCCTGCGGCCCGTGACGGGCAAGCGCCACCAACTGCGCGTGCACATGGCAGCGCTTGGCCTGGCGCTGCGCAACGACGCGCTCTATCCCGAGGTGGACGATCCCCCGGAAGGCGATTGGTCGCGCCCGCTGCAACTGCTGGCACGCTCGCTGGCTTTCAATGATCCGCTCACCGGCCAGCGGCGCGAGTTCACGAGTGAACGGTCTCTGATGCCGTTGGATGATGCAGACGGAAGCCATGCATGAGCAAGGCTGCCACGGGCGAGTGCGGTGTTTCCCAGCAAGCACCGTATGCTCGGTGGCCTGACCCTGTGGATGTACCCCGATGACCGACGAAGAAACCGACGCCTGTGTGCAAGAGGCCCGATTGTGGCGCGATGGCCGCTGGACGGCCCGCGTGCTCAAGAACGAGGACGACGATGGTTGGGCCGTCGCCATGACGCTTCAGGGCGAGGACGAGCCTGCGCTGGTGGGCCCCTGGACCATGGGCCGCGACAAGAAGAACCCCAAGCCCCTCGATGTGGCGGCCTTCAATACCCTGGTCAAGACGGCGAGCGAGGTGCTGCGCCGCCACGAACAGCAACTGCATGCGCAGCTGAACAAGAACGTCACGATCACCTGGGGTGGCGCGCGCGTGCGGGTCACGCTGGCAATCGTGCCCGACGAAGAGGGCGCCACAGCCACGCTGAGCGCAGAGGACGCACTGGGCGTTGAACTGGCCCGAGTGGCCGCCCCGCCTACTTTCAGGCTGACGGTGGACAGCGCGCTGCAATGGGCACAAGGCGGCTTCGAGCGAGCCCGCTGAGGCAGTGCTTCAGGCGATCTTTTTCAATGCCGAGCCCTTGTGCGCGGCGATGTGGTCGGTCTTGTCGCTCTTGATCTCGTATTGCGGCGCGTCTTCACTGGCGCGGTGCGTGTGGCCCTTGTAATCAAAGTCCTGTTTGTGCACCTTGGTGATGTGGCCGCTGACATGGCCGGCTTCGGAGTTCCAGCTGACGTGGTCCCCCACTTTGAAGGTCGAAGGCATGGTGATTCCTGAATCTGACGCAGCAACCAATGCTACGCAGGCCTGCCTGGTGGCGCAAGACAGCAAGCGCTTGACGCGGCCTTGTCTGGCAACTTTGAGTGCCAGCGGGTGTTAGCTTGGACGATCACCAGCAAAAGAACGAGGATGTCCATGCCCTTGCCCGCCCAGGCCCCCGTGCCCGAACCCCTGCCGCCCTTGCAAACCCCACCCACCGACAAGCCGCCGCATCCCGAATGGGTGCCGGAGCCGCCGGTGGTCGATCCGCCAGCGCCGCCGGGCGAGCGGCCGATCACCGATCCCACACCGCCTGGCGTGGGCACGCCGCCGGTGGAGGATCCTCCGCCTTCCTACCACTGACAGCGAGCGCTCAAATCACCCCGTCAGCGCGCAGTTGACTGATGCGCGCGGCGTTCAGGCCTAGCTCCCGCAGCACCTCCTGCGTGTGCTGGCCCAACGCGGGGGGGGCGTTGCGCAGCACGGCTGGGTTGCCGGACAAGCGCAGCGGGCTGGCAACGCCGGTAATGGTGGCCACGCCGTCGGGCGCGTCGCCATTGGGCCAGCGAGGCAGCGTCACCGCCAGGCCGCGCGCTTTGACCTGGGCGTCGTCAAAGGCCTGCGCGATGTCGTTGATGGGACCGCAGGGAACGGCAATGCCCTCGAGCAGCGCAACCCATTCGGCAGTGCTGCGCGTGCGCGTCACCGCTTCCATGGCCGGGACCAGGTCGTTGCGGTTGCGCACACGCAGCGTGTTGCTCGAAAAGCGCGGCTCGCTGGCCCATTCCGGGCGGCCAGCGGCCTCGCAGAAGCGCGCGAACTGGCCATCGTTGCCAATCGCCAGCAGCATGGAGCCGTCCAGCGTCGGGAAATCCTGGTAGGGCGCGAGGCTGGGGTGGCTGTTGCCTTGGCGGGCAGGGGCCACGCCCGTCGCCAGAAAGCCCGCCGCCTGATTCGCCAGAATGGCCATGCCCACATCCAGCAGCGCCATGTCGATGTGCTGGCCCAGCCCGGTGCTGTGGCGCACGTTGAGGGCCGCCAGGATGGCGGTGCTGGCGTAGACGCCGGTGAACAAGTCGGTCAGCGCCACGCCCACGCGCAGCGGCCCACCGCCACTCTCGCCGTCGCGCCGGCCGGTGATGCTCATCATGCCGGTCATGGCCTGGATCATCAGGTCGTAGCCG
>JAUCDU010000064.1:0-10561 GCA_034674825.1 Giesbergeria sp. | reverse complement strand
CGGTGGCAGGGTCATGCTGATAGTCGAGCTGCAGGGCAACACTGCGGCGCTGGTCGGCAGACAGTTGATCCCACGGCATGGGAAAGAACTCTTGCTGAACCCGTTGGCGCAGCGCTTCGGGCAGTTCGCCAAGCGGGCGGTCGAACCAGGCTTCCAGGGCCCAGGTCAGAGAGTCAAAATCGGCCATTTCTCCCCCGTTGCTGTGGTGCAATACACTTTGTTCACCGCTATTGCACCCACTGTACACGGCCCTCCGGCGGCGGTTGATTGCGTGGCTGCAGATGGTCATCGGCTCACGGACAGAGACAGGAAAAAACAATCAATGGCGCTCTCGCTCAACAAACCCAAGCTCGACAACCTCGCCAACGAAATCTGGAAATCCGCCGAGCGCCTGCGTGGCAAGTTCAAGGCGTATGAATACCAAAGCGTCATCCTGCCCATCATCGTCATCCGGCGGCTCGAATGCGTGCTGCTGGCCTGGCGCAAAGCCAAAAGTGCCGAAGTGCTGGCCAAGCGGCCCCAGCTCACCGAGGACGCGCTCGCCAAGCTGGTGAAAGACCTGGAGGTCAACTCCCAGCTGGCGCCTTTCTCGAACTCCACCCACTGGACGCTGCGCAACGTCTATGAAGACGACCCTACGCTGCTGGAGGCCAACTTCCGCTCGTACATCAATGGCTTCTCGCCAGCGGTGGAGGAAATCATCGAGCACTTCAACTACCGCGCCACCATCACCCTGATGGTGAAGAACAACCGGCTGGCCCCCATCCTCAACCAGTACAAGGAACTGCCCCTGGGCCCCGACCAGCTCTCGGGCCTGGAGATGGGCTACATCTACGAAGAGCTGCTGCGGCGCTTCTCGGAGCAAAGCGGTGACGAGGCCGGAGAACACTTCACCCCGCGCGAAGTGGTGCGCCTGATGGTGGAGCTGCTGGACATCCCCATCCCCGACCGGCACTTTTCGGTGTACGACCCGGCCTGCGGCACCGGCGGCATGTTGTCCGTCGCCAAAGAACACCTGCTCGAACGGGCCGCCACACCGGCTGAAAAAGACCGGGTGGAAAAGTACCTGACCGTCCACGGCCAGGAGCTGTCCCCCTCCAACTACGCCATTTGCCAGGCCGACCTGCTGATCAAAAACGAGGCGCAGCAACGCAAAACGGTTTTCTTGGGCAATTCGCTGATCCCGCACGACCCGCATAGCAAAGAACCTGGCGACCAGTTGCCCGAGAGCAAATACCGCTTCAACCGCATGCTGAGCAACCCGCCCTTTGGCGTCACCTGGGGCGGCAAAGACGGGTATGAAACCGAGGCGCGCAAGCTGCTCAAAACCCGCTACCGGGCAGGCCTGCCCCGCGTGAACGACGGTGCGCTGCTGTTTCTGCAAACCATGCTCGCCAAAATGGTGGAGCCCGCCGACGGCGGCAGCCGCATAGCCATCGTCTTCAACGGCTCGCCGCTGTCCAATGGCGACTGCGGCTCAGGCGAGAGCGAAATCCGCCGCTGGATTTTGGAGAACGACTGGTTAGATGCCATCGTCATGCTGCCCGACCAGCTCTTCTACAACACCGGCATCTACACCTACATCTGGCTGCTGCGCAACGACAAGCCCGCCAGCCACAAAGGCCGCGTGATGCTGATCGACGCGCGCCAGCAGTGCGAAAAAGAGCCCAAAGCCTTCGGCAACAAGCGCAACCGCATGGCCGACGTGCACCGCCAGTGGATTGAAACCCGGTATCAGAAGGGGTGGGCCAAAGGCTTTGACGACCCCAACGTCAAGCTGTTCAAAGCCCAGGACTTCGCTTTCCACAAGGTCAAGGTCGTGTTCTGGCAGACCGACGCCAACGACCAGCCCGCCACCGTGACCGAGCCGTACGAGAAAGCCTTTACCGCCGCCAACCTCAAAAAAGAGCAGGACTTTCACGACAGCGACCTCACCTTCCGCGTGCGCGTGAAGGCGGAGGGCCAAGAGAAAACCATCACCATCGCCCTCAAACCCGCCGACAGCGCCACCAAAAAGCTCAAAGCCGCCTTGGGCGACAGCGCAACCCTGTGGCCCGAAATCCTGTCGGTCGAGTGGACGCACCGGCACTACGTGGCCGACGATGAATACATCCCGTATGGCGAAGACATCGCCGCCTTTTTGAAGCGCGAGATCGCCAAGCCCATCATTCGGTGGGAAGACAGCCCGCAACTGGGCTACGAAATCCTGCCCAACAAATACTTCTACCGCTACCAGCCGCCGACCCCGGCCAAAGACTTGCTGGCCAGGTTCTGGGAACTGGAGAAAGAGGCGGAGAAGATGTTGGAGGGGTTGGCGAAATGAGCGTTTTGCCTCGCGGTTGGTCGAGAGAATCTCTAAAACGCCGTGTCCGTTTTGCTTACGGCGACTCTTTGGCTGCCGAGAACCGGAACGACGGAGATATTCAAGTATTTGGTTCAAATGGCGTAGTCGGCACGCATGATCGTTCGACTACGCAGTCCCCCGCAATCGTAATTGGCCGTAAAGGCTCATCTGGCAAGCTCTCGTGGAGCGATGCTGCGTGTTTCCCGATTGATACGACCTACTTCGTTGATCAAACGAAAACTCGTGAACATTTGAGATGGCTTTTCTACGCTTTGGACAGCCTTGAACTAGACAAAATAAATTTTGATAGCGCAGTCCCTGGTCTCAGCAGAGAGCTGGCGTATTCGCTGCCATTGATTTTCCCGCCTTTCTCAGAGCAACAAACCATCGCCGCCTATCTGGATGCCAGTTGTGCCGCCATCGACGCGGCCGTCTCTTCCAAACGCCGCCAGCTTGACACCCTGGACGCCCTGCGCAAGTCGATCATTCAGCGGTCGGTCACACGGGGCATTACCTCCGATGCGGCGCTCGAACCCACCGGCAATGTGTGGCTGGAGCAAATTCCACGCGGCTGGAAGCTGGTGGCTCTCAAGCGCATCGCCGAAATTCGCGGTGGTCTGACGCTGGGCAAGCAGTACGAAGGCGAGTTGGTCGAGCGCCCGTATTTGCGCGTGGGCAATGTGCAGGACGGCCACCTTGATTTGGCCGACGTGTCGGTGATCGAACTCCCGGCCAGCGTGGCGGCCGGGGTAGAGCTGCGCCCGAACGATGTGCTGATGACCGAGGGTGGCGACCTGGACAAGCTGGGGCGCGGCCATTTGTGGCGCGGCGAGATTCCGGGTTGTCTGCACCAAAACCACATCTTTGCCGTGCGCTGCTTCCCGCACAAGCTCAAGCCGATGTTTCTGGCCTACGCCACGGCCGCCCAGTACGGGCGCGATTACTTTGAGGCCACGGGCAAGAAGACCACCAACCTGGCCAACACCAACGCCACCAAGGTGGGCCAGTTCCCTATTCCCTTGCCACCGCTGGCCGAGCAAGAAGCCATCTGCGCCCACCTGGACGAAAAGACGGCCGAGGTGAACCGCATCGCCGCCACCATCACCGCCCAAATCGACACCCTCATCGCCTACCGCAAGTCCCTGATCCACGAATGCGTGACCGGGCAGCGGCGCGTGACCGAGGCGGACGTTGCGGCTATTGCATGAATGCCATGCCGAATCAGTGGTGTTTGATATTTGCTATTAAGTTGATAGCTGTTTGCGCTTATACAGTAAGCGCTAGAAGCCAATTTTGCATCAAATTTATGGGGGCGAGCCATGACCGATCCTGACAGCCACTCCACACCCCGCGTTGCCCTGTTTCAGGAGCGCGAATTGCGGCGCATCTTTGTGGACGACCAATGGTGGTTTGTGGTGGAGGATGTGGTGCTGGCGCTGATCGACTCGCGCGACCCCAAGCAATACATTCAGCGCATGAAGCAGCGCGACCCCGAGCTGGGTAAAGGGTGGGTACAAATTGTACGTACCCTTCCCATCGCGACACCCGGCGGCACACAGAACCTGAACTGCTCCAACACCGAGGGCCTGTTTCGCCTGATCCAGTCCATCCCCAGCCCCAAGGCAGAGCCTTTCAAACGCTGGCTGGCCAAGGTGGGTAAAGAGCGGCTGGACGAGATCGAAAACCCCGAGCTGGCCATGGGCCGCATGCAAGACCTGTATGAGAAAAAGGGTTACCCCAAGGAGTGGATCGACAAGCGCTTGCGCGGCATTGCCGTGCGGCAAGACCTGACGGATGAGTGGAAGCAGCGCGGCGTGACCAGCAGCCAGGAGTTTGCAATTCTCACCAACGAGATCATGCAGGGCACGTTTGCCCTTAGGGTGGACGAGTACAAGCAGGTGAAAGCCCTGGCGCGCGAGAATCTGCGCGACCACATGACCGACATCGAGCTGATTCTGACCATGCTGGGCGAGGCCACCACCACCAAGCTGCACCGCGACCGCGATTCGGTGGGCATGCCCAGGCTCAAAAAAGACGCCAAAGACGGCGGCGCCGTGGCCGGGCGTACGCGCAAAGACATTGAGAGGCAAAGCGGCAAGCCGGTCATCTCGCCAGACAACTTCAAGCAGTTGGCGGCAAAGCAGGTGAGCAAAGTCAAAAAAATCAAAGGCAGCGAGGGCTGATCATGGCAAAGGCACCGGAGTTGAAGTTTCAAAAGCACATTGCAGACTTCCTTGTCCGGGTGCACCGCTATGGCGTGCTGGCGCAGGCCGACATCACCGACACCGAGCACTGCATTGCCGAAGATGCGCTGTGGGACTTTTTGAATGCCACGCAGGCGGATGCACTGGAAAAGCTGGCCGCCGACTACAGCACCGATGCGCGCGCTGAGGTGTTCAAAGCCCTGCGCAGCGAACTGGCCCACACGCCGCTGTGGTTGCTGCTGCGCAATGGCCTGAAGGTGCGCGGGCAGGAGCTGCGCCTGTTCTACCCCAAGCCCCGCTCCAGCGAGAGCGCGGCCGCGCCCAGGTACGCGCAGAACCGCATCAGCTTTCGGCCGCATTTTTACTTTGGCGAGGCGAACCACGAGATTGATTTCGTCTTCTTCCTCAACGGCCTGCCCATCGTGGCGCTGGAGCTGAAGCACGAAAAAAACCAGACGGTGCACGACGCCGTTGCGCAGTTCACCCAGCGCGACCACACGCACAAGATTTTCCAGCACCCGTTTTTGTACCTGGCTGCTGACACCAGCGAAGTGAAGGCCGCCACCGACCCGCGCCGTGAGCAGAACTTTCGCTGGCACAACATGGGGCTGACCAACCAGGCCAGTGTTGATACCGAATACCCGGTGGAGTTTTTGTACCGCGAGGTGCTGGGGCCGGATGCGTTGATGGAGGCGCTGTCGTTCTTTCTGGTGCGCGTGCCCCAGCGCGATGCGCAGGACGACAGGCCAGAGCGGCCCGCCTTCACGCTGTTTCCGCGCTATCACCAGAGCCGAACCGTGCGCAAGGTGGCCGACAGCATTTCAGAGCACTTTGCCGCGAGTGGCGACATTGGCCGCAAGTACCTGATCAACCATTCGGCAGGCAGCGGCAAGACGCTCACCATGTGCTGGCTGGCAGACCGGCTGCACAGCCTGTTCAAGCCCGGCACCAGCGAGAAGCTGGTGGACATGGTGTTCATCCTGACCGACCGCAAGTCGCTGGACACCAATGTGCGGGAGGACCTGGACAACTTCACCCACCTGAAAGAGGTGGTGGGCCTGGCCCGCAAGGCAGACGATTTGCCGCGCTTCATGGCGCAGCGCAAGTCGATCATCGTGACCACGCAGCAAAAGTTTGCCTGGGTGCTGGACCAGATCCAGAACAACCCGGTGCTGAAGACGCTGCGGGTGGCTTTTTTGATTGACGAGGCGCACCGCTCGCAAGAGGGGCAAATGGGCGCTGCTATTCGGCTGCCATTTCGCAAGGCGGATGAACCGGATGCTGAGGATGCGGCGGAAGACGCCGCCGACCCGCAGGAGCACATCGCCAGGATCATCCGCGAGCACGACCTGAACCAGTTGATGGTGGCGTTTACCGCTACGCCCGCGCCAGCCACGGTCAGCCTGTTTGGCGAGGCGTTTGACACCTACTCCGAGGCCGAGGCGATTGCCGAGGGCTACATCGTGGACGTGGCGGCCAGCATCATTTCGTACAAGACGCTCTACAACCTGCATTGCGCGGTGGTGCCCAAACCGGAAGACGAAGCGCGCTACCCGGCGGGCGTGGTGGCCAAGGCACTGAAGAATGTGGCCTATCAGGACGACGGCTTGATTCAGTACAAGGCCGAGGTGATGTTGCGCATCTTTGAGAAAGATGTGATGCCGCTGATTGGCGGGCGGGCCAAAGCGATGATCGTGACCAGTTCGCGCGTGGCGGGGCTGCGGTATTTTGAAATCATCCAGGCAAAGCTCAAGGAGCGGGGTGCCACCTACCGTGCGCTGTATGGGTTTTCAGACTTTACCCACCCCGAAACCAATGCGGCCATCAGTGAGCACGCGGTGAATGGGCTGGTGGATGGCGAGTTGATTGAAGACCGTTTTGAAGGCGATGACTACCGGCTGATGGTGGTGGCCAACAAGTTTCAAACCGGGTTTGACCAGCCCTTGCTGGCGGGCATGTTTCTGGACAAGCCGGTGGTGGACCGCAATGCGGTGCAAACGGTTTCTCGGTTAAACCGCTGCCATGACGGTAAAGACAAAGTAGTGGTGGTGGACTTCACTAACAATGCCAAGGCGATTCTGAAGGCGTTCACCAAGTACCGCAAAGGCACGCCCTTTGAGCCGCAAGAGCCCGACCAGGCGCTGTGCCTGAAGCTGTACGACGAGATTTTGGCGGCCGGGTTGTTCACGCAAAAGGATGCCGCAGAACTGGGCAAGCTATTGGCCACCGGCACGGATGCACAGGTGCAGTACATGGTCGATGCGCTCCGCAAACGCTTCCAGGCGCGGTGGAGCGACATGGAGGAGCGCAAGGCGTTCGTCTATCTGCTGGCCAAATTTGTGAAGAGCTTTCATTTCCTCACCTGTTTTTTTACTTTTTCAGCCGAGGTGCAGGAACTGGCCAGGTTTGCCGAGATCGTGGGGCCGCAACTGATCAAGGCGGGCGGCGTGTCGGAGTTGATGAAGCTGATCCGGCAGACCGAGGTCACCAAGGCCAGCGTGACCTACCAGGGAGTGACCACCAGCGCTGGCCCGGTCAAGCTCAAGCCCAGTAAAGGCAGGCCGGGCGCTGGCCCGCCGCCGCTCAAGGTGTCGGTGCAGGAAATGATTGACAACATCCAGGCCAAATTTCCCATCAGCGACGAAGAAGCCATTCTCATCAAGCAGGTGACCGAAGCCAAGGCGGCTGACCTGTCGATCCGCCAAACGGTGACGGCGCATCGCTCGGATGGCATTTATTTGAACGGCGTCTACCGTGGCCAGGTGAACGGCGAGATTCAGGCGGTCTACAACGATATGGGCCGCTTTGAGGAGCTGTCGGACATCAAGTACACCGATGTGGCAGGCATTTTCGACATCATGGCCATGACCGTGATTCAACACCACCTGCACGTTGCGGCATAAAGCCATGGGCAAGACCATTGCGCAGATCCCCGAAGACGACCGGCCACGCGAGAAGCTGTTGCGCAAAGGCGCGTGTGCCCTGAGTGACCAGGAGTTGCTGGCCGTGCTGCTGGGCAAAGGCACCGCCAGCATGGACGTGATGACCCTGGCCGCCAAACTGGTGCGGCTGATGGACGAAAAGGGTTTGCACGTTACGGCGAACGACCTGACGCAGTTTGACGGCGTGGGTGATGCCAAAGCCACCTTGGTGCTGGCGGCCATTGAGTTTGCCCGCCGCCGCATCAAACCCGAAGGTTCCAGGATTGAAACCCCGGCTGACCTGTTGCCCCATGTGCGCCACTACGCCGACCGCAAGCAGGAGCACTTTCTGTGCGCCAGTATCAACGGCGCCAATGAAATACTGAATATTCGTGTGGTGTCGATTGGCTTGATTGATCGAAGCCCGGTGCACCCGCGTGAAGTATTTGCCGATGCACTGGCGGACCGCGCCGCCGCCATCATCGTTGCGCACAACCACCCGGCCGGTGGTGTTGAGCCGTCGGCGAGTGACATCCACATCACCGCCCAGCTCAGGGCTGCTGGGAGCATCCTTGGTATCGAACTGCTGGACCACATCATTTTTAACCGGGTTGACTATTTCAGCTTTTTGGAAGCGGGGCGGCTGTGAGCGGCGCTGGCGCTGTGGGGCTGTTTTCACAAAGGGTTCCCCATGACTACTGACGCACTTTTTTGCTCGCTGACGCCGTCGCGCCTTGCTGATCTGGTTCGGTCAGCCCAGCAGGCGGTTTGCTATGCCGGGCCGGGTATTCAGCTTGATCTGGCCCAGGCCATGGTGGAAGTGGCAGGTCGTGTGGGCAAAGAAATGCTGACCGTCAGTCTGGATTTTGACGACCGCGTGATGCGCATGGGCTATGGCAACGTGGAGGCGGTCAAGCTGCTGCTGGACGCTGGCATTGCGGTGCAAAGTTCACCCGGCCTGCGCACGGCCTTGGTGGTGGTGGACGACGCGGGTTATATCTTCACCCCCACTGCGCTTTACCTGGAGGCCGAGCCTACCGATGGCTCTGCATCGAACGCCGTGCGCATGTCGGGCGAACAGGTGGCCCAGGCGCTGGCCCGGCTGTCGCCTGCTGCCAAGACCATTGCGATAGCCCAGGCCAAGACCCCCGAGGCCAAACAGCACATCGAAGCCTTGACCGTGGATGTCGTATCGGCACCCATCACGCCAGAAAAATTGGCCGAAGTGACTGCCAGCCTTGAAACAGCACCACCAGTGCGCTTTGACCTGGCGCGACAGGTGCGGGTGTTTGAGCCGTATCTGCAATACGTCGAGATGAGCCTGACCGGTGCTGCCATTCAGCGCCACCGCATGGCGATACCCGAAAAAATTCAAAACCTTGGCGGCAGCGAAGAGCTCGAAAACCGTTTGCGCACCACTTTTGAGCTGATCGAGAAGGGCAGTAAGCTATCGTCCAAGCCGCTGGAAGATGCGCTCAACGAGATCCGCAAGAACTTCACGCCCTCGCTGGGCAAGGACCACGGGCGCGTGGTGCTGAAAGCAGCCAAGCCGCATTTGGTGACCCGGCTGAAAGAGTTCCGCATCAAGCTGGAGGCGCATCAGAAATCCGTCGCTGAAGATTTACAAAAACACCTCGACACCTCACGCGAGCAGATCGTTGCCTACTACCTCCAGCGCGTGATCGAGGCCAAGCCCGATGCGGTGCGCGGTCAATCGCTCAATGGCGAGGTTTCCGAGATGGCTGCAGAACGGTGGCTTACCGGTCAACTGGACAGAGTCTTTCCAAGTGCCGAATCTTTGATCCAGGAAATGAAGCTGGAAGAGCGATACAAGGACGTGACCTTCGAGACGCTGAACCGCGAGGACTTTCTGGATTCAGTCAAAGCCGCCTTCCCCGACGTAGATTGGCAGAAGGCGTATAGCGAGTTCAAGGCTGCGGGGCAGAGCGAGGCAAAGGACCCAATAGGTAAGTAGCCATCGTCGGATCGCCGCAACAGTACGAATTATTTTGTTGTCGCATGTTGGACCTTAGATTGCTCGCAGGCCCGTGAAAACGTGACCTCCAAATTCATTGGGGGTATTTTTGGGGGTACTTGGAATTGTTCAAATCATGAAACCTAGCATTCATGAGGGTTTCAAGGCTTTATGTGAACGACTCCGTTCGCCAAGATTAACCCTAAGTGATTGATTCACTTAGGGTTTTTTCTTTTGTCGCCTGTCTCCCCGCCCAAACACCCGCCCAAAGTCAACCCGGTAGGCTAGTCGTGTTGTGTGGGGTGTCTGCACTTGATTGCACGGGTCAGGGAACCGCGTTCGATCATGCTTGCGGCGATAAACGGCCCTTCGCTTGTACGAGCATCCGGCGCTCTACATCCTTGAGCAAGTCCGATGGCGTGATGTCGAGTGCGTCACATAGCCGGAACATCAGGCGCACGCTTGGACTGTTGCGGCCAAGCTCAATCAGGGATACATAGTTGCGGTCAACCCCGGCCCGCAACGCCAAGTCCGTTTGCGTCCATTTCCGCTTTGTGCGTGCATGCCGCAGTGCCTGCCCGAATGCCTGATCTGGTTCCAAGTTGCTTGCTCAAAATATTGGGCAAGGTTCGGCCTTGGACGTGCCTGAAATACCGTATATATGCGGCAAAATCTAAGGCGTTCAAAAATGGAGGTTCAGACGTGAACGTGAAAATCTTCTTTGTCGCTGCGGCCATGGCCTGGGGTGTGGGCTCGGCTCATGCGGACGTATTCCGTTGCACGGGTGCCGATGGCAAAACGGTCTATCAGGAAAGCCCCTGCGCTACGGGCGCACAGAAAGCCCTTGATGACCGCGATCATCGCCAGCGGGAAAAGATCGTTCAGGAACAGAAAGCGGAAGCGGATCGCAAAAGCCAGCAGGCAGCGGACTTGAAGAAACAATGGGCCGCGTGCCAAGCTGATAAAAGCTGTATTGACCTCTGCTACGGGGCTGGTGAACGTCTGGCCACCGTGTACATCGCAAACTTCCGACTCATGGCCCAAAACAATCTCATGGCATCGGATGTCATGGCCCAAGGATGCGAAAAGGAGGTAGGCGAACTCAGCTCAAAGTGCG
>JAUCDU010000063.1:0-10579 GCA_034674825.1 Giesbergeria sp. | reverse complement strand
GGACGACTACCAGCGCTACCTGCTCGACGAAGCCAAGCGCCAGCGCGAACTGGCGAAGCTGGAAGTGCAAGCCCCGACGCTGGACGCCGCAAAAGTTGCTATCAAAAATGAAGCTGCTAGCGTAGTTGCATCAAGCCATGGCGGCAGAAATGAGCCAAAAAATGTGGCGGCTGACGCGCGTGGGCAGCGCCGTCAGTCGGCCCAGGTGCGTTCGCAACAGGCACAAGCCTTGCGCCCGCTGCGCCAGGAGCTCGAACGCATCGACCAGCGCATGGCCCTGCTGGCCAAGGAGCGGGCCGAGATGGAAGACAAGCTCTCGAGCAACCCCGCGCCCGCTGACATCGCCGAATTCGGGCGCCGGCTCAAGGCGGCGGTGGACGAGACCCAGCGGCTCGAAGAGCGCTGGCTGGAGCTGTCTTCCGAGCTGGAAGCAGCTACACAGGCGGCTTGACGTCTTCCGAGCCCCCTCTGGGCCGACCAGCAGCTCCAAAATTTGTGCCGAGGCGTGTTTGCGTTGTTTTCGGTCTGATGGCCGGTGAGCAAAAGGTTTAAAGCTATCTTTATGCTAGCAAAAAATCATTTCCTTACCGGGTTATTACCTAGTTGCATCTTTATCTGCGGCGCGTGTCAACGGCACGGTCCAAGCCTCCGTTGTAGGTCCATCTCAGGAGTTACCCGCATGACCAACACAAGCAATACCTTTGTTCTTTCCGCCTGGCCCGAAGACGAGCGCGATCGCAAGCGCGCCCCAGCACGCTTCTAAGGCGTGGGTGGGACCAAGTTGTCCCGCCTCTCCATCAGGCACAAAAAACCCCGCCCAGGGCTGCTGAGCGGGGTTTTTTTATGGGCGCCCTGGAGCGCTTGTGGGCTCGGTGCCTCAACCCATGTGCAGTCCACCATTGACCGAGAACTCTGATCCGGTGGCGTAGCCGCCTTCCTCCGACGCCAGCCAGGCAATGATGGACGCAATTTCGCTCGGCTCGCCCAGGCGTTTGACCGGGACGGTGGCGACGATCTTCTCCAGCACGTCGGGACGGATGGATTTCACCATGTCGGTGCCGATGTAACCCGGAGCCACGGTGTTGACGGTGACGCCCTTGGTGGCAAGCTCCTGCGCCAACGCCATCGAGAACCCGTGCATGCCGGCCTTCGCGGCCGAATAGTTGGTTTGACCTGCCTGGCCCTTCTCGCCGTTCACGCTGCTGATGTTGATGATGCGGCCCCAGCCTTTTTCCACCATGTCGGCCACCACTTGCTTGGTGACGTTGAACATGCTGTTGAGGTTGGTCTCGATGACCGCGTCCCAGTCTTCGCGCGACATTTTGAGGAACATGCGGTCACGGGTAATGCCCGCGTTGTTCACCAGCACGTCGATGCTGCCGTGTTCGGCCTTGGTCTTGGTGAACGCCTCGACGGTCGAATCCCAGTCTCCGACATTGCCTACCGAAGCGTAGAAGGTGTAGCCCAGTGCTTTTTGCTCCCCGATCCACTTGACGTGGTCGCGCGTCGGGCCGCAACCGGCAATCACTTTGAAGCCTTCCTTGTGCAGGCGCTGGCAGATGGCAGTTCCGATGCCACCCATTCCGCCTGTGACGTACGCTACTTTCTGATTCATGACTTAACCCCCCTGTGGTGAATGTGTGGCCGATGCGAACCACTCTAGCGGCGATTCGCAGCTATGCCGTGAAGGTAAACACCAAGGGAGGTGCCTTTTATTGTTTCACGGCGTGTCAAATTGCAGCTTAATGCGCGTGGGTTCGACTCAACGCTCCAAGGCCATGGCCACACCCATGCCGCCGCCGATGCACAGGGCCGCCAGACCCTTTTTGGCATCGCGGCGCTGCATTTCATGCAGCAGCGTGACGAGAATGCGGCAGCCGGATGCACCAATGGGGTGGCCCAGGGCAATGGCGCCACCGTTCACATTGACCTTGGCGGGGTCGATGGCAAGCTCTTTGTTGACCGCGCAGGCCTGGGCACCGAAGGCTTCGTTCAACTCGAACAGGTCAATGTCTCCAGCGCTCCAGCCGGCGCGCTCAAGCGCTTTGCGCGTGGCCGATACCGGGCCCATGCCCATGATGGAAGGATCCAGCCCGCTGGTGCCGTAGGCGGCAATACGCGCCAGGGGCTTGAGCCCCAGAGCTGCAGCCTTCTTGGCGCTCATCACGACGACCGCCGCAGCGCCGTCGTTCAGGCCCGAGGCATTTCCTGCCGTCACAGTTCCGGCCTTGTCGAACGCCGGGCGCAAACCCGACAAGGCTTCTGCATTGGTTTTTCGGTTCAGGTACTCATCAACATTGAAAAGGACGGGATCGCCCTTGCGCTGCGGGATGCTGACGCCGACGATCTCATCGGCAAAACGGCCGGCGTCTTGCGCCGCAGCGGCCTTCTGTTGGCTGGCGAGCGCCAGCGCATCCTGCATTTCGCGCGTGATGCCGTATTGCTTGGCAACGTTTTCGGCCGTGATGCCCATGTGGTACTGGTTGTACACGTCCCACAGGCCGTCGACGATCATGGTGTCGACCATCTTCCAGTCGCCCATGCGCTGGCCGTCGCGCGAACCATTAAGCACGTGCGGCGACAGGCTCATGTTTTCCTGGCCACCGGCGACGACGATTTCGCTGTCGCCCGTGACAATGGCCTGCGCGGCCAACATCACCGCCTTGAGACCGGAGCCGCAGACCGCATTGATGGTCAAGCCCGGCGTCTCCTTGGCCACACCCGCCTTCATCAGCGCCTGGCGCGCCGGGTTCTGGCCAACGCCTGCCGTGAGCACCTGGCCCATGATGACTTCGCCAATCTGGTCCAGCCCGACGCCAGCGCGGGCAATGGCTTCCTTGATGACGATGCTGCCCAGCTCAGTGGCAGGCGTCTTGGCGAGCGCGCCGCCAAACTTGCCCACAGCGGTGCGGGCGGCGGAAACAATGACGATGTCTTCCATGATTTTTCCTTGGGTTGAAATGTTTTTGAGAAGGTATTCAGCAATCCGTTGCGAAGGCGGCGCTACACGGCGCCACAGCGCTTGCACCTAGCGCGGCCCCAGACCAGCGGCCACCGCGCAAGGGCCGCCCCGCAGCGCTGGTGGCCAGCCCCTTGCCAGAGGCGCGGGGCGTTCGGTCCGTCCATGCCCGCGCAGGCGGGCATGGAGCCGCGGCCCTCACTCCGCCCTTCCCGGCGAAGCCGAGAGAAGGGGGAAGCGGCGCAGCCGCTCAGGGGGATGCCCTCCATCTCTACGCTTTTTGTTTCACATACCGCCCCGGCGCAGGCTCAATCGCCTTGAACTTGGCGCCCTTGCCATAGCGCTTGGGCGCAGCCACCTGCTTGCCGGCGTGGCCGGCTAGCCAGTCGGACCAGTCCTGCCACCAGCTGCCCTTGTGTTCGGTCGCACCCTCCAGCCAGGCGTCCAGCGTGGCCGGGAATTTGCCGTCGTCGCGCGTCCAGTGCATGCGCTTGTTGGCGCTTGGCGGGTTGATGACGCCCGCAATGTGGCCCGAGGCGCCCATGACGAAGCGCTTCTTGCCCGGCAGCACCTGCGTGTTGGCGTAGGCCGCGTTGATGGGCACGATGTGGTCTTCGCGCGAGCCGTAGATGTACACCGGGAGCTTGACCTTGCGCAGGTCAAGCTTTTCGCCGCAGACGGTCGTCTTGCCCGGCTTGACCATGTTGTTCTCGAGGTAGGTGTTGCGCAGATACCAGGCGTAAAACGGCCCGGACAAATTGGTGCTGTCGCTGTTCCAGTACAGCAGGTCAAACGGCGGCGGCGTCTCGCCCTTGAGGTAGTTGCCGACCACATAGTTCCACACCAGGTCGTTGGGCCGCAGGAAGCTGAAGGTGGACGCAAGGTCCTGCCCCTTCATCAGGCCGCCCTTGCCCATCTGCAGCTCGCGCATGCGCACAAAGCCTTCATTGATGAAGACGTCCAGGATGCCGGTGTCGGTGAAATCAATCAGCGTGGTGAGGAAGGTGGCGCTGGCCACGGGCTGCTCGCCACGCGCGGCGTGAACGCCCAGGGCATTGCTGAGCATGGTGCCGCCGACACAAAAGCCGAGCGCATTGACCTGGCTGGCGCCGGTGATCTGGCGCGTGGTCTCGATCGCCTGCATGACCCCGTGCTCGATGTAGTCGTCCCAGGTCTTGCCGGCAAGCGATTGGTCGGGGTTGCGCCAGCTCACCACAAAAGTGTGGTGTCCCTGCGCCACGCAGTAGCGAATGAGTGAGTTCTCGGGCTGCAAATCGAGGATGTAGAACTTGTTGATGCTCGGGGGCACCAGCACAAACGGCCGCTCATACACCTTGTCGGTCAGAGGCTTGTATTCGATGAGCTGGAACAGCTCGTTCTCATAGACCACCGCGCCTTCGGTCGTGGCGACGTTGCGGCCGACTTCAAACAGCGTCTCGTCGGTCATCGATACGTGGCCCTGGCGCATATCGCGCACCAGGTTGGCCACGCCCTTGGCGATGCTCTCTCCCTTGGTTTCCACGGCTTTGCGCTGGGCTTCGGCGTTAAAGGCGAGGAAGTTGCTGGGTGCCATGGCGGCAATCCACTGCTCGACGCCAAAGCGCACCTGGGCGCGGGTCTTGCCGTCGCCCTCAACCGCGTCGGCCAGCCCCATGAGCGTGCGTGCATTGAGCAGATACGCCGCAGCGGAAAAAGCCGCCACCGGGTTGTCGGCCCAGGCTTCGCCAGCAAACCGCTTGTCCCCGGTCGGCTGGGGGGCGCTCAGGCCCTGCGTCCAGAGCTTGGCCGCCTCATTGACATATTCCTTTTGCAGCGCCTTGAGTTTGTCCGGCGCCAGCCGCAACTTGGGCGCATTCCCGACACTTGGTGTGGCGGGCATTTCAATCTGCTGGAAAGCCTGCAGTGCGCGCTTCCAGCTTTCACCGAAAACTTCCTGAAATTGCTGGGCGCCTTGGGCCCAGAGCGGATCGGAACTCATGCTTTCTCCTCGTGGGCACGCGGCGCCCGTTGAGGCTGGCGCCTGGTTGCGCCGGCCACTGCTATCGTAACGCCCCATGAGCTTTCATTCTTTGATCTGGGATTCGATATGTATCTTGTGGTGATTGCCTGGCTGTACGTGGTCGTGCTGATGGCCGTGGCCGAGGCCACCAGCACGACTGGAAGCGTGCTCGGCGCTGTCATCACCTTTGTGCTGTACGGCGTGCTACCGCTTTCCATCGTGGTGTACATCCTGGGCACGCCCGGACGGCGACGCAAAATCCATGCGCGCGAGCTGCAGGAGCGCGAGGCCTACCACCGCACGGCGGCGGGCGCACACACCTCAACCGAGCCAGATGCAGGCGGCCATGCGCCCCGTGCCGCCGCCGATATTCCCGTCGCGCCGGTGCGAGAAGAACCGTGACGGCTGGCTGAAGGTGCACCAGGCATCGCTGCCATCGTTGCCAACGACCTGCGTCACGCCCCACACCGCCAGGCGCTGGCGCGCCAGCGCCGGCAGATCGGCCAGAAACTTGCCGCCGCCTTGCGCCGCAAAGTGCTGCTCGGCGGCAGCGTCGTTTTTGCAGAAGGCTGCGCGCACCTCCTCGCCCACTTCAAAGGCGCTCGGGCCTATGCAGGGGCCCAACCAGGCCAGCACCTCGCTGGCATCTCTTGCTACTGCATTGATAGCTGAAGACGAAATACCATCAAGCGCTGGAGGCCTAAAAACCTTCAAAATTTCTTCCAGAACACCACCGGCCAAGCCGCGCCAGCCGGCATGCGCCGCCGCCACGCGCCGGCCCAGGCGGTCGGTGAACAGCACGGGCAGGCAGTCGGCCACCATGATGGTGCAGGCCAGCCCGGCAGCATCTGCCCAGGCGGCGTCGGCCGCCGCGCCATCCGGCATCGCACCGGATAGTTGTACGGCTTGGGCCCCGTGCACCTGATGGAGCAATACCGGGCGAGCGCCGGGCGTTGCGGTCTGCAGAGCCGCCGCGAGGCGTGCGCGGTTGGCGGCCACAGCCACCGGGAGGTCGCCCACATGCGCGCCCAGGTTCATGCTGGCGTACGCCCCCGTGCTGCTACCGCCTGCACGCGTCGTGCACAGCGCGTACACGTGGGCCGGCGCCGGCCAGTCGGGGCGCAGCCAGTCCACAGGCATGGCCTGCGCGGATGCGTCGGCAGGGTCACAATGCGCTCTGTCCATCATGGCGACGAGTGTAGCGACCGCCCTTGCGAACGCGCCATCGCTGCACCATCCACCCCACTCCTCAAAGGCCCTGCATGAGCTACGTCTTTCCGCCACCCTCTGTCACCAGCGTGCCCGTGCTCGACCAGGAGGCACGCTTTCCCGTCCACCGCATTTACTGCGTCGGCCGCAACTACGAAGAGCACGCCAAAGAGATGGGCTTCACCGGCCGCGAGCCGCCGTTCTTCTTCCTGAAACCCGCCGACGCGCTGGTGCTGGCAGCCGGCACCGAGCCCGCGCTGCTGCCCTACCCCAGCCTGACGCAGGACCTGCACCACGAGATTGAACTGGTCGTCGCCATCGGCAAGGGCGGGCGCAACATCACCGCAGCCGATGCGCCCAGCCACATCTTTGGCTACGCCGTAGGCCTGGACATGACACGGCGCGACCTGCAGGGCGAAATGAAAAAGCAGGGCCGCCCCTGGTGCATCGGCAAGGGTTTCGACGCCAGCGCGCCGATCACGCCCATCACACCGGCCGCGCAAGCGGGCGATGTGGACCAGGCCGCCATCTGGCTGAATGTGAACGGCCAGGAGCGCCAGCGCAGCAGCGTGGCGCAGCTCATCTGGAAGCTGGGCGAAATCATCGAGCACCTGTCCAAAGCCTGGGAGCTGGCGCCGGGCGACCTCATCTACACCGGCACCCCGGCGGGCGTAGGCGCGGTGCAGGCCGGCGATCTGCTGGAAGGCGGGGTTGACGGCCTCGCGCCACTGCGTCTGCGTGTGGTCGGGTAGGAATCACTTTTTGATAGCTGCACGCGCTTGCCAGACAAGCGCTGGAAGCCAATTTGACCCATAATTTCGCATGAGCTTGCACAGTCCCATCCAGTATTGCCGCGACTGCGGCAGCGCCGTCACCTACCGCCTGCCCGACGACGGCGACACGCGCGAGCGCGCCATCTGTTCAAACTGTGGCCGCGTCCACTATGAGAACCCGCTGAACGTCGTCGGCACCATCCCGGCCCTGCCCGACGGCCGCGTGCTGCTGTGTCTGCGCGCCATCGAGCCGCGCCGCGGCAAATGGACGCTGCCTGCGGGCTTCATGGAGCTGGGCGAAACCACGTCGCAGGGCGCGGCGCGCGAGACCGACGAGGAAGCCGGCGCTCAGATCGTGCTCGGCCCCTTGTTCTCGGTGCTCAACGTGCAGCGGGTGGGCCAGGTGCATCTGTACTACCGCGCCGATCTGCTGTCCGAGCAGTTTGACCCCGGCCATGAGACGCTGGAGGCGCGCATGTTTGCCGAGCACGAGGTGCCATGGGACGAACTGGCGTTTCGCACCGTGCGCGAAACCCTGCTGCGCTGGTTTGCCGACCGACGCGCCGGGCAGTTTGGCATGCACTGCGTCGATATAGATTGAACGTAAACGCATCCCCCTGAGGCGCTTTGCGCCTCCGTGCAGCCGCCAGAGTCGGACAGCCCTTTGGGGTTGTCCAAGCCTGCGCAGGCAGGCTTGGAGCCGCACCCCTGAGCCGCTTCTCTTTCATCGCTACGCGATGCGGAAGGGGGACGCCGCCAGCGCGGCGGGGCGGCCCTTGCGCGGCGACCCTGGTTGGGGGCGCGCCGACTTCTCAGGCTGCGGGCAACAGGACGCGCAGAGGCCCCTCAAATCAAGCCGCGTCGCCCAGCCCCAACTGGCGCAAAAACGGGAGCGCCCCCTCGGCTGCCTTGCGCCCCTCGGTAATTGCTTCACCGGCGCGGTAGAAATCGAGCAGGCCCAGGTGCGCCAGGCGCGGCGCTATCACCACTTCGGGCGGCTCGCCGGCCATGCGACTGCGGGTGATTCGCACCTGCATGATGTTGACGCTGCCCATCACCACCTCGAGCAGCGACGGCAGGCGTTCCTGATCTGGTTCGCTGCTGGGCAAGAGCGAGACAAAGCTGTCCTGCAGGCGCCGCATCCAGGGCGCAGCGTCGCCGGTATGGGCAGCCTCATCTTCCAAGGCTTGTGCGACCGGCTCAGGCGCTGCATCACGTACCGGCACGCGCAGGTGGCGGCTGAGGATGTCGGCGTTCAGATCCACGGCAATCACCACATCGGCGCCCATGGCGCGCGCCAGCGACACCGGCACCGGGTTCACCAGCCCGCCGTCGACCAGCAGGCGGCCGTCGCGCTGGGCCGGCGTGAACAGCCCCGGCAGCGCCATCGACGCGCGCACGGCGTCCGCCGTGGAGCCGCTGCGCAGCCACACCTCGGAACCCGAGTGCAGCGCCGTCGCCACAGCTGCAAAGGGCATGTCGAGCTTTTCGATGTCGCGATCCGAAAAGTTGCGGCGAAAGAATTCAATCACTTTCTCGCCCTTGAGCATGCCGCCCGAGAGCTTGAAATCCATGAACGAAAACACCGTGCGGCCGGTGAGGCTGGTGGCCCAATCTTCAAAGCGGTCCAGCTCGCCCAGCGCGTAGGCCGCCCCGACCACAGCGCCAATCGATGCACCGCAGACCAGGTCGGGCCGGATGCCGGCGTCCTGCAGCGTGCGAATCACGCCGATATGCGCCCAGCCGCGCGCCGAGCCGCTGCCCAGAGCGAGTCCAATGACGGGTTTGCGCGTCATGCGGCCCCCTCCTCCCCCAGGAAAATCAATTCGTGACGCCCATCGCGCAAGGCCGTGCGGACGATTTTGTAGACATCTGCGTCGAAGGCCTGCGGCGTGCGACCCAGGCCCTTGGCCTCGGCCAGCGACGTAGCGCGCCCGGCAAAGCCCCAGCCGCGCAGCACCAAGTAGTCGCAGGCACTGCCCCCTGCGTCCTTTGCACCGGCGTCGCGCTCCACCAGCGCCACAGCGCCGGGAAAAGGCCAGCGGCTGATGCGCAAATCGTCCAGCGCGCTGCGCAGGCGCTCGGCGTGGGCAGCTTCGCTCTCGTCGCCCCGACACACGCCGCCACACTGGCGCAGCATGGCGCGAAAACACGGCCTGCCGCGCCTGAGCTTTTCCAGGCCCAGGGCCCCGTAGCACAGCCGGTGCTGGTCAGCGAGCGCGCGCAACTGCTCCAGCGCCGCGTGGCGGCTGGGGTACATGCCGTACAGATTGTCGGCGGCGGAGAAGTCGTGGTCACGTGAAAACACCACGTCGGGCACGGCGCCCGCCAAACGCAGCGCGCACACCTGGCGCACGCGGCGCAGCTTCTGGTTGTGCTGCGGCTGGTGCTGTTTGATGAGCTGCGCTTCGAGCAGCAGTGCGCCCAGCTCGCCAGCGGTGCGCACATGGCGAATGCCAACGCTCTGGCGCAGCATCCGGGCTTCGTCTGCATTGCGCAAATGGGCCAGCACGCGGCTGCGCAAGTTCACGCTTTTGCCAATGTACAGCGGCAATTCACCCTCATTGCCGTGAAAGATGTACACCCCTGGCGATGCGGGCAGGCCTTCGAGCGAGGGCTTGAGGTGCGCCGGGTATTCGTAGATGCGGGCCTCATCAAACTCGGCGCGGCGCTTGGGGGGATGTGCATCAGCCCTCCTTGCCCAGCAGCGCCATCAGCCCCGCCTCATCAAGCACGGGCACACCCAACTCCTGCGCCTTGGCGAGCTTGCTGCCGGCATCCTCGCCTGCGACCACGTAGCTGGTCTTCTTGCTCACCGAGCCTGCCACTTTGGCACCTGCGGCCTCCAGCATCTCCTTGGCGGCCTCGCGCGTGAGCGTGGGGAGCGTGCCGGTCAGCACCACCGTCTGGCCAGCCAGCGGCAAGCTGGTGCGCTCGGCCGGCGGGCCTTCGGGCCAGTGCACGCCGCAGGCGCGCAGTTGTTCGATCACTTCCAGATTGTGCGGCTGTGCCAGAAAGGTGTGGATGGTCTCGGCCACCACCGGGCCGACGTCGGGCACCTCAAGCAGCTCCTCAGTGCTGGCGCCGAGGATGGCCCCCAGGCCACCAAAGTGCCGCGCCAGCTCCTTGGCTGTGGCCTCGCCCACGTGGCGGATGCCCAGCGCGAACAGGAACCGCGTCAGGGTGGTGCTCTTGGATTTTTCCAGCGCGGCCAGCAGGTTTTGCGCCGACTTTTCCCCCATGCGCTCCAGCGCCAGCAGTCCGGCCAGGCCGATGCGGTACAGGTCGGGCAAGGTGCGCACCACGGCGCCATCGACCAGCTGGTCCACCAGCTTTTCGCCGAGGCCGTCGATGTCCATGGCGCGGCGCGCCGCAAAGTGCAGCAGCGCCTCCTTGCGCTGCGCGGGGCAAAACAGCCCGCCGGTGCAGCGGTGGTTGGCTTCACCGGGTTCGCGCACCACGGCGCTGCCGCAGATGGGGCAGTGCGCGGGCATGCGGAAGTTGGCGACGTAGCGTGGGCGCGCGCCCGGCACCACGCCGACCACCTCGGGGATGACGTCGCCCGCGCGGCGCACGACCACGTCGTCGCCCACGCGCACGCCCTTCTTGCGGATCTCGAACAGGTTGTGCAGCGTGGCG
>JAUCDU010000062.1:0-10605 GCA_034674825.1 Giesbergeria sp. | reverse complement strand
TCTGCCAGCCGCTGGCGCCCAGCACGATGGCGGCCTGCTCCTCGTCGTTGCCCTGGGCCTGCATCAGCGGGATCAGTTCGCGGGCAATGAACGGCACCGTGACGAACACGGTCGCCAGCACGATGCCGGGCACGGCAAAAATGATCTTGATGTCGTGCGCCATCAGCCAAGGACCGATCCAGCCATTGGCGCCAAAGATCAGCACATAGGTCAGGCCGGCGACCACCGGCGAGACGGAAAAGGGCAGATCCACCAGCGTGGTCAAAAACGCCTTGCCCTTGAACTCGTATTTGGCAATGCACCACGCAGCCGCAATACCGAACACCAGATTCAGCGGCACGGCAATCAAGGCGGTCAGCAAGGTGAGGCGAATCGCGGCCCAGGCATCGGGCTCGCGCAGGCCTTCCAGGTAGGCGCCAAAACCCTTGCGCAGCGCCTCGGCGAATACGGCGGCCAGCGGCAGCACCAGGAACAAGAGCATGAAGCCGAGCGCGAGCGCAATCAGCAACGCGCGCACCCACGGCGCTTCGGTGGTGCCGGAACGTGCGGCGGCCTTGTTGCGGATCACGGCGCTCATGACGATGCTCCTGCGCGACGTCTTTGCCAGGTTTGCAAGGCGTTGATCAACAGCAGCAGCACAAACGAGATCACCAGCATGACGACAGCCACCGCCGTGGCGCCCGCCGTGTCGTACTGCTCGAGCTTGCCGATGATGATGAGCGGCGTGATCTCGGACACCATGGGCATGTTGCCGGCAATGAAAATCACCGAACCGTATTCGCCCACCGCGCGGGCAAACGCCATGGCAAAACCCGTCAAGAGCGCCGGCGTGATTGCCGGCAACAACACCTTGGTAAACACCTGCCAGCGCGTCGCGCCCAAACTGGTCGCGGCTTCTTCCAGCTCGCGCTCGGTATCTTCAAGCACCGGCTGCACCGTGCGCACAACAAACGGCAAGCTGATGAAGATCAGCGCCACGACGATGCCCGCCGGCTTGAAGGCAAGTTGAATACCAAGCGGTTCCAGCAGACTGCCAATCCAGCCATTGCCCGCGAGCAGCGACGTCAGTGCAATACCGGCCACGGCGGTCGGTAGCGCAAACGGCAAATCGACCAGCGCATCGACGATGCGTTTTCCCGGAAAGCGGTAGCGCACCAGCACCCAGGCAATCAACAGACCAAAAAAGAGATTGACCGAGGCCGCCAGGAACGAGGCCCCGAACGTCAGCCGGTACGAGGCCAGTACGCGCGGCGACGCCACTGCCGTCCAGAACTGCTCCCAGGTCAGGGTGAAGCTGCTGAACACCAGCGCCGAGAGCGGGATCAGGACGATCACGCTGAGGTAGAAAAGCGTGTAGCCGAGCGTCAACCCGAAACCGGGCAGCACGCGTCGGCTGGCGCGCTTCGCCGGGCGCGCGGCGTTGGCCGGCGCGGCAATCGCGTGCGCCATGGCTTACTTGCCGGGCGTGTACAGCTTGTCGAACTGGCCGCCGTCGTTGAAGTGCACTTTTTGCGCTTCGGTCAGGCTGCCAAAGTACTTGGCCACGGTGAACTGCTTGATCGGCTTGAACACATCGGCGTGGCGCGCCAGCACTTTTTCCGAGCGCGGGCGCACTGCGTGTTTGGCGGCAATTTCCTGCGCTTCGTCGGAATACAGGTAGTCGAGGTAGGCCTTGGCCAGCTCGGCCGTGCCCTTTTTCGCCACGGTGCGCTCCACCACTGCCACCGGGTTTTCGGCGGTGATGCTGACCGAGGGGTAGACGGCATCGATCTTGCCCTTGCCAAACTCGCGCTCAATGGAGACCACTTCGGACTCAAACGTGATCAGCACATCGCCGATGCCGCGCTGCACGAAGGTGGCCGTGGCATCGCGCCCGCCCTTGGCCAGGATGGGCACATTCTTGTAGAGCTTGGCGACGAAATCCGCAGCCTCTGCGTCCGTGCCGCCCTTCTCGCGCACCGAGCCCCAGGCCGCCAGGTAGGCATAGCGGCCATTGCCGCCGGTCTTGGGGTTGACGACGATGACCTTCACATCGGGCTTGATGAGGTCGCTCCAGTCCTTGATGCCCTTGGGGTTGCCGCTGCGCACCATGAACAGCATGGTCGAGGTGGTGGGCGAGGCGTCATTCGGGAACTTCTTTTGCCAGTCTTTCGCCACCACGCCGTTGTCGGCCAGGAACTGCACGTCGGTGGTGGTGTTCATGGTGACCACGTCGGCTGCCAGGCCGTCGTTCACGGCGCGTGCCTGGGCGCTGGAGCCGGCGTGGGACTGGTCCACCTTGACGTCCTTGCCGGTCGTCTTCTTGTAGTGCGCGATGAACGCGGGGTTGTACTCCTTGTAGAACTCGCGCGCCACGTCGTAAGAGACGTTGAGCAGGGAATTCTGGGCCGAGGCGTACGAACTTGCGCCGAGCGCAAGTGCAGCGAGAAGAAGTCGAATTTTCATTTTTCAAAAGGCGTCAATCGCCTTCAATTACAAGGATTGGCGCGATTGTGGAGGGGGTCCTTTAAAACTCAAACAACTAGTTCTTTGTAAAGTCATGCCGCAAATGGCATAAGGATTGCCGCAGCCACTGCCGGCTGCGGTTCTATGATGGCCAGCACAACACCACACTTCGGCGAACCCTGCCTTATGACCCCAGCCGCACCCGCCGCTTCGCCCGGATGGCGCCCTGCTCTGGCCGACATGTCGCCAGCCAATTTCGGCATGGTCATGGCCACGGGCATCGTTTCCATCGCGGCCCACATGTTGGGCCTGCGGGCGCTCGCCCTGGCCTTGTTTGCGCTCAACGCAGCGCTGTATGCGCTGATGTGGGTGCTGTACCTGGCGAGACTCGTGCTGTTTCGCGAGCGCTTTCTGGCCGACTTGCTGAGCCATCTGCGCGGACCGGCCTTTTTTACGGCGGTGGCAGCCACCAACGTGCTGGGCAGCCAGTGCCTGCTCCTGGTGCGCTGGACGAAAGCGGGCGTGGTGCTTTGGGGTGTCGGGCTGGCGCTGTGGCTGCTGCTCACCTACACCATCTTCACCGCGCTGACCATCAAGGAAGACAAGCCTGCCCTGGACGCAGGCATCAGCGGTGGCTGGCTGCTGGCGGTGGTGGCCACGCAGTCGGTGGCTGTGTTGAGCGCGCTGCTCGCCACCCATATCGGCCAGCCTTACCGCCTGGAGCTGAACTTCTTCGCGCTGTCAATGTGGCTGTGGGGCGGCATGCTCTACATCTGGATGATGTCGCTCATCTTCTACCGTTACACCTTCTTTCCGTTCAGTCCGGGCGACCTCTCGCCGCCCTACTGGATCAACATGGGCGCCATGGCGATCTCCACCCTGGCCGGCTCGTTGCTGATCCTCAACTCCCCCGACGCACCTTTTTTGGCGTCGCTGCTGCCGTTTCTGAAAGGCTTTACGGTGTTTTACTGGGCTACGGGCACCTGGTGGATTCCCATGCTGTTGGTGCTGGCCGTCTGGCGCTACGGCGTCAAGCGATTTGGCCTGGACTACGACCCGCTGTACTGGGGCGCCGTGTTTCCGCTGGGCATGTACGCGGCGTGTACGCAGGAGATGCGGCTCGCCATGGGCTTTGATTTTCTGAGTGCGCTGCCGGTGGTGTTTCTGATTGTGGCCATGCTGGCGTGGGCCGCAGCAGTTGTCGGCGCCGCCCGCAAGGCATGGCGCATCGTGGTGGCATCGCGCTAGGGCCTTGCCAACACTAGGCGGCCTGCTCTGACACGGTCTCTGCCAGATAGTCGAGAAACTTGCGCACCGCTGGGGCCAAACCGCGGCGTGATGGAAACACCGCGTGGAAAATGCCCTGCGGCTGCGTCCAGTCGGGCAAGACACGCACCAGGGTTCCTGCACGGATTTCGTCCTGGCACATGTAATCGGGCAGCCAGCACAGACCGGTTCCGGCCAGTGCAGCAAATTTGAGGGTATGCAGATCGTCGACCACATAACGCGGCTGGTGCTGAAGGGTCTCGCGCACGCCGCCGGGGCCGATCAGGCTCCAGCTGGCCTTGCCGTCCTGCACCGACATGGCCAGGCTGTCGAGCTTGGCCAGGTCGGCCAAGGTGCGCGGCGTTCCCTGGCGCTCCAGCAACTTGGGGCTGGCGACCAGCAACTGGCAGGTGCGGTCGAGCCGCTTGACGACCATGCTGGCGCTGCCTTCGACCGATTCGCGCACGCGCAGCCCCACATCGACACCTTCTTCCACCAGGTTCACGACGCGGTTGGTCACCAGCATCTCCACCCGCACCAAGGGGTAGCGGGCCAGAAAAGCCGGCATCAGCTCACCCAGCACGGATTGCGCAATGGTCACCGGGCAGCTCACGCGCAGCGTGCCGCGCGGCGCTGTCTGCACCTGCGCCACCGCATCGGCCGCGGCCTGGGCGGATTCGCGCACGGCCTGGCAGTGGCGCAAAAAGGCTTCGCCCACATCGGTCAGCGAGAGCTTGCGTGTGGTGCGGTAAAGCAGGCGCACGCCAAGCTGGCTTTCAAGCTCGGACACGCGGCGCGAGAGCCGTGACTTCGGGATGCCGAGCACCCGTCCCGCCGCCGCAAAGCCGCCACGCTCGACAACCTCAACGAAATACAGCATGTCATTCAGGTCTTGCATGTTTTTAGCTCGGTATATGGAACGATGAAGTGCGATGCTCGCATCGTATTTCCTATTGCACTCGCAGCCACGCTCTGTTCATTCGGTTAGCGTCACGGCCGAAGGAGCAAGCATGCAATTGCTTGGAGTTGCCCCAAAAACCTGCGCTTGGTACACGCCGACTGGCCGGGCGCTGACCCAACCGGACGCGCCAATAGGCACGCCAGCGCGCGCTGCGCACCACCTTCATGGCCCGCGTCGCCTTTGGCACAGGCTCTAAACTATAGGTAAAAGCAGCCTCCAGCGCTTATTCCAAAAGCGCCGGAAGCTATGAATGCGATAGCATTCCGCCGCGCGCTCAAGCGTGCCGCTTCACCCAGGCAAGGTAAGCGTCCAGCCATGCCTGCACGAACTTCCGGCTGGCTTCCCCGATCTGACCGTCCTTGTCGAACAAACCTTCCTTTGCCTGCAGGAAGGCTTCTGGTTGCCCAAGCGTGGGCATGTCGAGGTAGGCGAGGATGTTGCGCAGATGCTGCTGCGCCATCGACGTACCAATGGCGCCAATCGACACGCCGATGACGCCGGCAGGCTTTCCGGCCCACGCGCTTTTACCGTACGGGCGCGAGGCGTGGTCGATAGCGTTTTTCAGCACACCGGGCACCGAGCGGTTGTATTCGGGGGTGACAAAGATGACGCCATTTGCCGCCGCAATTTCTGATTTGAGGCGCACTACCGTGCTGTGTACATTGCCGTCGTCGTCCTGGTTGTAGTGCGGCAGGTCGTCAATGCGTGATATTTTGAGTTGACAGCCCTGCGGGGCCATCTTGGTCAGCGCGTTGGCCAGCTGGCGGTTAAAAGAATCTTTGCGCAGGCTGCCGACCAGTACGGCAATGGTGAAGTCGCTCATCAGAGAAGTCCTTGGAATCGTGTGTCGAAACCCATGATAGGCACAAGTCCGTACCTGAGCGCATCTCTGCAGGTTTTTTTGCTATCCTAAATATAGCTTCTTACGCTTGCCACATAAGCGCTGGAGCCCTATTTCAAGGCAAAATTTCATGCCGACAGTTCAGACGCAGGCGCGGCGTCGTCCTACGGCCGCAGCGCCAGGTTGTTGAGCTTGTCCAGACGCTCGGGCCAGCCGCCCTGGCTGGCCGACTGGTACAGGATGCGCGTCCACGCCACCCAGGCGTCCCAGGCCACGCGCTTGTCCCACGCGTTGCCCCAGGCGCAGAACTGTTGCAGCGCGCCGGTGGCAGCACGGGCGGCGTCTTCTGCCCGGCCGGCCGAGAGGTAAAGCTGCGCCAACACCATTTGCGGCTCGCCCACCCAGGGGTTCAGCCGCACCGCCTGCTCCAGCACGGCGGTGGCAACGTCAAGGTCCACCAGCGGCTGGTCCTGCTGGATGACAGACCAGTACAGCGCCGTCGCCGCAGCTTCGTCGCCAGCGGGCAAAGCTTCGCGGCACTGGTCAAACACCGGCGGCAAGGGAAGCAGGCCAGCCAGCGCCGGATGGTGCAGCGCCCGGCCGAGCACGGAGACCTGGTGCAGCATGCGGCCGCTCGGGCGCATCGGACCGGGCCAAAGCGACGCGGCCCAGTGCACCGCCTGGGGCCGTTGTTCGACCTGCGGGAAGCGCGAGAAGATGTCGTCCTGCCAGCTAAACCATTGCTCGATCGTGTCGGCCATGCTGACCACGATGAAAGCAGCCACCTCGGCGGCTTCCAGCCGGTGCGTGCCGCTGGCTTCTTCGAGCAGCACGCTGCCATCGGCGGCGATGGCGCCTGCCAGCACCTGGCGGACAAATTGCACACGCGAGCGGATGCAGAACTGAAACACCAACTGCTCGGCTTCTGCACCGACCAGGTCGCGCAGGCGGGCCCGTTCGCTGGCCGGATCAAACTTGACCAGATCGACAAAGGCATTGCCATAGACGCTGTGCAGCAGCCCCAGCAGACGTACTTCGCGCGGCTGCTGCCAGAGCGTGAGTGAGCGCGCGACGCCGACCAGGTGGTGCCGGAAGGTGCCTACCTTGTGCCAATCCTGACCCACGCCGCGCGCGAGCACGGTCGGCAGTACCGGCGCCAGTTCGCTGTCATGCGCCAGCCAGTCTTCGTCCAGCAGGGCCTGGGCGCGCTCGAACAATGCTGTGTCAAGAGAGTGAAATTCAGGCATATGCAAGCAATGTGCAAGGTGAGGGCTGCCAGTATGGCGTGAGATGCTGCTGCGCGTTGGTTCTGCGCTAATCGGCCAGTGGTCTTTTTATGCCCACCCTCGGGTGCCTACCAATACATCCTGCCCGCCGTGCCGGTACAGTGGCTGTTCGCGGTGGCGCACTGGCGCTTCCCTTTTTGCTGCACGCCTTTCATTCGGAGACACACAATGCCCAAGATTTCCCTTGCCCTGCCAATGCCCCGTCGCACCCTGGTGCTCGGCGCCCTTGCCAGCGCCACACTGCCGTTCTCGCGCCTGGCGCTGGCGCAGCAGAAATTCATCAACGTGCTGACCGGCGGCCAGAGCGGCGTCTACTACCCCATGGGCGTCGCGCTGTCGCAGATTTACGGCAAGGCCATGCCCGACGCCAAGGTCACGGTGCAATCCACCAAAGCCTCGGCAGAAAACCTGAACCTGCTGCAGGCAGGGCGCGGCGAGATTGCCTTCACGCTTGGTGACGCCCTCTCCGACGCCTGGAACGGCAACAAGGAATCGGGTTTTGCCACGCCGCTGAAAAAATTGCGCGCAGTGGCAGGCATCTACCCCAATTTCATCCAGATCGTGGCCAATGCCGACGCCGGCATCAAGACCATGGCCGATCTGAAGGGCAAGCGCATTTCGGTTGGCGCGCCCAAATCGGGCACTGAGCTCAACGCCCGCGCCATTCTCAAGGCCGCAGGCCTGACCTATGCCGACTTTGCCAAGGTGGAGTACCTGCCCTTCGGCGAGTCGGTGGAGCTCATGAAGAACCGCCAGCTGGATGTGACGCTGCAATCCGCCGGATTGGGCGTGTCCTCCATCCGCGATCTGGCAACCGCCGTGAAGATCGTGGTGGTGTCCGTGCCCGCCGACGTCGTGGCCAAGGTGGGGGACGCGGCCTACCAGCCGGCAACCATTCCCGCCAACACCTACGAAGGTCAGACCGCCGATGTGCCCACGGTGGCCATCCGCAACTTCCTGGTCAGCCACACCGGCGTGTCCGACAACGAGGTCTACCTGATGACCAAGTCCATGTTCGAGAATTTGCCCAGCCTGGTCGCCGCGCACAATGCTGCCAAAAGCATTGATTTGAAAACGGCCATGCAAGGCACGAGTGTCACCTTCCATCCCGGTGCCGAGAAGTACTACCGCGAGGCCGGCGTCCTGAAATGAGCACTGCTGCTGCCCAGGCTTCGGCCGACGCGCAGCTGCAGACACCCGACGCGCAGCCGCCGGCTTTTGCCGGCGCGCTGTTCTGGGTGGCCGTGGCGTTTTCCGCGTTTCAGATCGTCACCGCCGCCTTCAGCCCGCTCTCGAGCAGCGTGGTGCGCGGCGTACACGTCGGCTTCCTGTTGCTGGTGACCTTTGTGCTGTATCCGCCAGCGCGCCAGCGCTGGCTGGGCTGGGGCCTTGGCGCGGTGGGCTTTATCACCGGCCTGTACCAGTGGGTGTTCGAGGCCGACCTGGTGCTCCGGGCGGGCGATCTCACGCGCAGCGACATGGTGATCGGCCTCATACTGATCGTGCTGGTCTTTGAAGCGGCGCGCCGCATCATGGGGCTGGCGCTGCCGCTCGTCTGCGCCACCTTTTTGGCCTATGCCCTGTTTGGCCAATATGCGCCCGGCGTGCTGGTCCATCGGGGCTACGGGCTGGACCAGATCGTCGGGCAGCTCAGTTTTGGCACCGAAGGCATTTACGGCACGCCCACCTACGTGTCGTCTTCCTATATTTTCCTGTTCATCCTGTTTGGGGCCTTCCTGGAGCGCGCCGGGATGATCCAGCTGTTCACCGACTTTGCGCTGGGGCTGTTCGGCCACACCAAGGGCGGCCCGGCCAAGGTGTCGGTGGTGTCGTCCGGCCTGATGGGCACCATCAACGGCTCCGGCGTAGCCAACGTCGTCACCACCGGGCAGTTCACCATTCCGCTGATGAAGCGCTTTGGCTACCGGGCAGACTTCGCCGGCGGCGTCGAAGCCACCGCCAGCATGGGCGGGCAGATCATGCCGCCGGTGATGGGCGCGGTGGCCTTCATCATGGCCGAAACCATCGACGTGCCGTATCTGGAGATTTGCAAGGCGGCTTCGATTCCGGCGCTGCTGTACTTCTTTACCGCCTTTGTCATGGTGCACCTGGAAGCCGGCCGGCGCGGCCTCCTGGGCATGCCCAAGGAAGAATGCCCTGACCCTTGGGCCGCCATCAAGCTGCGCTGGTACTTGATCTTGCCGCTGGCGGTGCTGGTGTGGCTGCTGTTCTCGGGCTACACACCGCTGTTTTCCGGCATGGTCGGGCTGGCCCTGACCGTGGTGCTCATTTTTGGCGCCGCCATGACGACCCGCTTTGGCACCCGGCCACTGCAAATCATCTTCTGGGTGCTGATTGGCCTGGCCGCGTCGAGTTTCTTCAAATACGGGATCGGCGCCATCATCGGCCTGGCTGCCGCCATGGCCGTGGTGTTGTGGTTTCTGCGCGGTGGGCGCGACACCCTGCGCATGGCGCTGCACGCCCTGGCTGAGGGCGCGCGCCACGCGCTGCCAGTGGGTGTCGCCTGCGCGCTGGTGGGTGTGATCATCGGTGTGCTCACCCTGACGGGCGCTGCAACGCTGTTTGCCGGCTACATCATCCAGATGGGGCAAAGCAGCCTGTTTCTGAGCCTGGTGCTGACCATGCTGGTGTGCCTGGTGCTGGGCATGGGCATTCCGACCATTCCCAACTACATCATCACCAGCTCGCTCGCCGCGCCAGCGCTGCTCGAGCTCGGCGTGCCGCTGATCGTCTCGCACATGTTTGTCTTTTATTTCGGCATCATGGCCGACCTGACGCCGCCGGTGGCGCTGGCAGCCTTTGCTGCGGCTCCGATCGCCCGAGAGTCGCCGCTGAAGATCGGCTTCCAGGCGCTGCGCATTGCCATTGCCGGTTTTGTCGTGCCCTACATGGCGGTGTATGCGCCGGCACTGATGCTGCAAGGCGATGGCGGCTGGACGGCCACGCTGTACGTGGTTTTCAAGGCGGTGGTGGCGATCATTCTCTGGGGTGGCGCAGCCATTGGCTATTGGGTGCGTCCACTGGCGCTCTGGGAGCGGGTTGTGGCGCTCGCCGCAGCGGGATTTTTGGTGGCGGCGCTTCCGGTAACCGACGAGATCGGTCTGGCTTTGGCTGCGGTGCTGGCACTGTGGCACGCCCTGCGCGTGCGCCGCGCCGCTCGCGCGCAGGCGCACGCCTGAGGGCGAGGGCTTGCTCGCCGCGTTGTGCATGGTGGCGGGTGCGCTCACGGCGAGCCTGCCCGCCACACAGTTCACGCTGCGCTGGCAGCATTCCATTGAAAAAATTGCCTGGGAAGAGGACTACGCAATCGTCGGCCCCTGGCTGGCCATCACCGGGGCGCGCATTCGCGGCTCCGGCGCCGGCATGGACCCACCGGACAACGCCTGGCTGGACCACGGCGTCTGGCACTACCGCCTGACCGACCCTTGGCGCAAGGAAATCATTCTGGCGCGCTCGCCCTACGTGCGCGACTACGATGTGTGCATCGCCGGGAGCTGCCAACCGCTCTACCACTGGATTCCCGTATCGGCGGGTACGACCACGCTGCGCGCCTGCGATGCCGCTGAACCCGCCCGCTAAGCCACCGACACATGGATTTCTCCGCAACCGTCCAGCAGGAACAAAGCTGGAACAGCCGCCAGCTCGAGGCCCCCGTCGTGACGCCGCGCTTTCGCGTCTGGACCTACGCGACGCCCACCATAGTGCTCGGCTGCTCGCAGCGCGCGTTGCACGCCGAGGTGCAAGCCAGACTCCCGCAAGGAGCGCACCTGATACAGCGCCCCTCG
>JAUCDU010000061.1:0-11099 GCA_034674825.1 Giesbergeria sp. | reverse complement strand
CGCTGGCGCCCCAGGCCCTCAATCTCCAGCTCGACCACGTCGCCCGGCTTGAGCCAAGGGAAACGCCCGGACATCGCCACGCCCTCCGGCGTGCCCGTGAGAATCACGTCGCCCGGTTCGAGCGCGAGGTACTGCGAGAGGTCGTACACGATCTGGTTCACAGAAAAAATCATGTCGCGCGTCGTTGAGTCCTGGCGCGCCTCGCCGTTCACCCACGAGCGAATGGAAAGTCCGTCGGGAGAAACTTCGTCGGGCGTGACCAGCATCGGCCCCAGCGGACAAAACCCCGGCGCCGACTTGCCTTTGCCCCACTGCGAGCCGCTGAGTTCGAGCTGAAATTGGCGCTCGGACAGGTCGTTGGCCACACAGAACCCAGCAATGTGGGCGCGCGCCGCGTCAACCGACAGCAGGCAGTTGGCGCGCTGGCCAATGACCACTGCCAGTTCCACCTCCCAATCCATGCGGGTCGCTCCGGGTGGCACGGCGACCGCGTCGTTTGGACCCACTACCGTGTTGGGATGCTTGAACAACAGCACCGGATGCTGGGGCACCGCCATGCCCGACTCCGCCGCATGCGCTGCGTAGTTGAGGCCGATACACAGCACAGCCTGCGGCCGGACAACAGGCGCGCCCACGCGCAGCGCTTGCGCACCGGGCAACGGCTTCAATTGCCCGCGCTCAAGTGCCTCAGCGACGCGCTTGGCGCCGCCAGAGCTCCAAAACGCACCGTCAATGTCAGCAGTGAGCGGGCGCAGGTCAAAAAACTGCTGCTGGTGGCGCAAGGCCGGCACTTCCTGGCCGATGGGGCCGAGACGAAAAAACTGCATGTTTGGCCTTGGTTGCGTGGTCGGCGGTGTGCCGAAAGACGTGCTTCATGACGAAGTCTGGCGCCACTGCTTCGCCAGACATCACCATGGCGATCGGTTCGCCGCCGAGCACCTGGGGCGAGCGCAGTCGGTTCAAGGGTGAAATGCTCATGGCGCTTGGCCGCGTCTGGCGACGACAGTGATCGACGTTCCATCCTATCAGCGCACGTTTCTTTGGGCATGCGGCGCCCATCCGCCACCTCGCCCAGCCCTATCATGGCGTGCTTGACAATTGCCGCCCACGTCATCGTGAATTTATAGAAAATATGGCTCCAGCGCTTTATCTACAAGCGTCAGTAGCTATTTATTGAATAGCACATGCGTATTCTTGGTATCGATCCTGGACTTCAGACCACCGGCTTTGGCGTGGTGGACGTAGACGGCCAGCGCCTGACCTATGTGGCCAGCGGCACCATCCGCACCACGCAGCTGGCGCTGGGTGATCTGCCGGGGCGTCTGAAAGTATTGTTCGATGGCATCGGCGAAGTCGTGTCGCGCTACCAGCCCGATGCGGCCACTGTGGAAATCGTCTTCGTCAACGTGAACCCGCAGTCCACGCTGCTCCTCGGTCAGGCGCGCGGCGCCTGCCTGACGGCGCTGGTGGCACGCAACCTGCCGGTGGCCGAGTACACCGCATTGCAGATGAAGAAGGCAGTCGTCGGCCACGGCCGGGCGGCCAAAAGCCAGGTGCAGGAGATGGTGCGCCGACTCCTTACCCTGCCCGGTCTGCCCGGGCCGGACGCTGCCGATGCGCTGGGCCTGGCCATCACGCACGCACATGCCGGCGCTGCGATGGCGCGGCTGGGGGAGGCCACCACGCTCAAGCGGCGCCAACACGCCATGTACAAGGGCGGGCGCAGCTACTGACGCCCGCTGGCCATCCCGGCCCGCACATGACTCAGGGCGTAGGCGTGGCGGGCGCCGCTGCTGCCGCGCCGCCACCGCCGGCCTGCTTGCGCAGGTACATGCTTCGGTCAGCCTGTTCGAGCAAAGTCGCAGCGTCCCTTCCGTCGTCGGGATACAGCGCCGTGCCGACACTGGCATGCATGTGCAGCTCGGTGCCATCGAGATCGAATGGATGGGCAAACGCCGCCTGGATCTTGTGCGCCACCGTGTGGACATGATCCTTTTGCCGCCCGCTCTCGAGCAGCACCACAAATTCATCGCCGCCCAAACGTGCCACGGTGTCAGACGCGCGCACGCAGCCTTGCAAGCGCGCGGCGACGCGCTGCAGCAACAGATCGCCCATGGCATGGCCCAGGGTGTCGTTGACGCGCTTGAAATCGTCCAGGTCCACAAACAGCAGCGACACCAGCGCGTCGTCACGGCTGGCGCGGGCCAGCGCAATCTGAAGGCGGTCCAGCAAGACCATGCGGTTGGGCAAGCCGGTAAGCGCATCGAACTGCGCCAGGTACGCCAGCTTCTCATGCATTTGACGGCGCTCGATAGCGACCGCCACCTGGCCCGAGACGAATTGCAGCAGCTCTTTGTCTTGCTCGGTGAATGGCTCGTGCTCGGCATAGCTTTGCAGTACCAGCGCGCCCATCACGCCCTTCTGGGAGTGCAGCGGCGTGCCCAGCCAATAGAGCGGCGCGGGCTGCCCCGGCATCAACGACGCCGAGCAGACGGGCTGCATCGTCGCGTCCTGCGGCGTCAGCAAGACGGTCTTGCCGCTGAGCACCTGTGCGCAGCGTTCGTCGCTTTCACACAGCACAGTGTCGGGCGCAGCGGAATGCTCGTTGGCGTGGTACGCGCAGCGCAGCTCCTGGGTGTCGGCATCGCGCAGCAGCACCGAAAAATTGGTCGCGACCAGCAGACGCCCAATGATGCCGTGAATGCTTTTAAACAGCGAATCGAGCGTTTGCGCCGCATGGGCCGCCTCTGAAATCGCGTAAATCGCGGCCTGCCGGCTTTGGTGCACCTTGCTCTCGGTGATGTCGTGCGCCACCGCCAGCCGCACCTGCTCATCGGGCAACCAGCGCGCCGACCAGCGGATGTGCACGATGCGGCCGTCCTTGCGCACATAGCGGTTTTCAAACCGCAACTGCAAGACGCCGTCCATGACGCTCTGGGCCTCGTTGCGGGTGGCTTCGAGATCGTCCGGGTGCACCATGTCGAGCATTCGGCGCCCGATCACCTCTTGCGGTGCATAGCCAAAGATGCGCTCAAATGCGGGGCTGACGAAAACGATGGTGCTGTCGGGTCGAACCATGCAAACCGCATCCAGCAGCAGGTTGACGACGTTCAGGAATGAAATGTTCTGCATGGATCCAAACGTGCAGGACGGTGAAATGCCCCTTGTGAAAGCATTGTGCCGTTTCGGCGTTGACGCCGCCGGTGCGCGATGAAAGACCCCGGATCCAGGGCCCAATGGCTCAGATGGCTGCTACTGGCTGGCCGCAATGTCCAGCACCACGCTCGCGGGCCCGTCCCTATGGGCGCCAAGCCGCGCCTGGTGCTTGCCCAGCGCCTGCACCACCAGACCTTCATCCACTTGCGCCCCGACGCGAAACGGCCTGGCTGGCCCGCCGGCCACGGCAATCAATGCCGCGCCGCTGCTGCCGTTCTGGCCCGCAAGCACGCCTACCAAGGTGTAGCGGCTTGCCGCAGCAGCTTGTCCTGCGACGGGGGCGGTGATAGAAGGAACTGCCCCAAGCAAGCGTGCAATGGCCTGGGCGTCTGGCGCTGCCACCGCCGCAGGCATGGCAGGGGCCGCATCTTGTGGGGCCGGCGCGCTCAAGCGCAAGCTCCAGAACACCACCACGGCCGCCGCCAGCGCCCACAACAGGAAGGTGGTCAGGCGCACTGGCCAAAGGCTGGGGGTGAAGCGACTCATCGCGCGATTATCATTCAGCGCACAGCCGACCCAGGCGCTTTTTGCCCACGTGAAACATTCCATGACCTTCGCCAACCACCTTGTCCACACCACCCGGCGGCGCGTTGCCGCCGGTTTCACCCTGATCGAGCTCATGGTGGTGCTGGTGATCATCGGTGTCCTCGCCGCACTCATCGTCCCCAATGTGCTCGACCGCGCCGACGACGCGCGCACCACCGCAGCGCGTACCGACGTGACCAACCTGATGCAGGCGCTCAAGCTCTACCGTCTGGACAACCAGCGCTACCCCACCTCAGAACAGGGTCTGCAGGCCCTGGTCGCGCGCCCGACCTCCGGCCCCGCACCCATCAACTGGAAACCCTATCTGGAGAAACTGCCCAACGACCCCTGGGGCCGGCCGTACCAATACCTCAGCCCCGGCATCAAGGGCGAGGTGGATGTCATGTCGTTTGGCGCCGATGGTCAGTCAGGAGGCGAAGGCAAGGATGCGGATATTGGCAGTTGGCAGTAAAACGTTGCCCCCACGCTATCGCGCTGCGCGTGGATCGCTGCCCTTGCAGGGCGCGTATCTGGCGCAGCCAGATCGTCTTCGAGCTGTCCAAGCCTGCGAAGGCAGGCTCGGAGCCGCAGCTCTCAGCCCCGAGGGGGCAGCGTTTTCCCTCTCGGGGCTGCCCGCCAAGCGGTGCAGAGGCCTTGGGGCGGCCCGGCGGCAAAACCTTGCGCTCGGCCGCAGCATTTCGGGTCCCAAGAAATCGACACCGCCCCTTGCCACTGCATGCCGCGCAGCGGCTCAGGGGGGTGTCGCCAGTCCGCGGGGCTTCACGCTGCTCGAATTGCTGCTGGTCATCAGCATCATGGCGTTCGCAACGGCGGGCGTGGCGCTCTCCTTGCATGACCCTTCCGAGCGCCAACTCGGGCGCGAGGCCGATCGGCTGGCTGCGCTGCTGGAGGGCGCGCGCGCCAAGTCGCGCGCGGCGGGCGTGCCGGTGCGCTGGCGGCCAGTCGCTGGCGGCTTTCGTTTTGAAGGTTTGCCCGCATCGGACGCCATGCCGACCCAATGGCTGGACGCTGGCACACGCGCCTTCACACCGGCCCCCCTGCTGCTGGGCCCCGAGCCCTTGATTGCACCGCAGGCGGTGGTGCTCAGCCAGGCCAGTCATCCAGGCCGGCGCCTGCAGGTCGGCACCGACGGCTTGCGTCCATTCAGCGTACAGGCCGCACCTTGAGCAGCCCGCCTTCTCGTGGTTTTACCTTGGTCGAGGTGCTGGTCGCGGTAGCCATCGTGGCCATCGCCCTGCTGGCGGGAGCGCAGGCGACCGGGGCGTTGATGCGCAACGCCGCGCGCCAGTCGGACGTCTTGCTGGCCCAGATGTGCGCCGAGAACGCCTTGGTGGCGGTGCGCCTGTCACACCAGATGCCTGCCATTGGTGACAGTGTGCAGAACTGTACGCAAGGCGGCGAATCCTTTGAGCTGAACCTCGCAGTTCGGCCGACGCCGAATCCCAGCTTCAGAAGGGTGGATGCCCAGGTGCACAGCCGTGCCGGGCCCGTGCTGCGGCTTTCCACCGTTGTCGGGAGGCGCTGAGCATGCACAGCCTGCAAGACCGGCACCACGCACGTGGTTTCACCCTGATTGAATTGCTGATCGCGATCAGCCTGATGGGCCTGATGGCCCTGATGAGCTGGCGCGGCATCGACGGCATGGTGCGCGTTCAAGAGCAGACACGCACGCGCGGCGACGAATTGCTTGGCTTGCAAGTGGCCTTGGGCCAATGGGGCGCCGATCTGGACGCCCTGCTGCCCATGCCGTTCACGACGCCAATGGATTGGGACGGCCAGGCCCTGCGCCTGACCCGCCGCAGCAGCGCCAGCCCTGGCGAAGGTGCCCTGGTGGTGGCCTGGAGCCTGCGCAATGTGAACGGCCGCGACCAGTGGTTGCGCTGGCAGTCCGCCCCTGTCACCACGCGCGCGCAGTGGCAGCGCGCCTGGGACCAGGCGGCCACCTGGGCACGCAGCCCGAGCGAAATCGAACGGCGCAGCGAAGTTGTGCTGCTGCCCCTGGTGGGCTGGCAAATCTTTTACTACCGCGGCAATGCCTGGAGCAATCCGCTGTCAAGCAGTGGCACGCCAGCACCGCAGAGCGTGGGGCAGGCCGGCGCTGCAGCAAAAGCCCAGGCCATGGTGCCCGACGGCGTGCGCCTGCAGCTGGAGCTGCCGCCAGGGCGTGCCCTGGCGGGTCAAATCACGCGCGACTGGGTCAACCCTCTGCGCGGAGGCGGCAAATCGTGACGCGCAGACTGCGTTCAGCTTCCCGCGGCGCCGCCTTGCTGGCCGCCATGCTGACGGTAACGCTGGTGGCCACGTTTGCTGCCGCCGCCATGTGGCAGCAGTGGCGCGGCGTCGAGGTGGAGACCGCGGAGCGCGCGCGCGTGCAATCGGCATGGATTCTGGTGGGCGCGCTCGACTGGACGCGTCTCATCCTGCACGAAGACGCCCGTACCGGCGGCGGCGACCATTTGTCGGAGCCTTGGGCGGTGCCACTGGCCGAAGCGCGCTTGTCCACCTTCCTGGCGGCCCAGGACGGCGCGGCGGACACCGACGCCAGCAGCGGCACGCAAGATACCTTCCTGTCGGGCGATATCGTGGACGCGCAATCGCGCCTGAACCTGTCCAGCCTTGTGGTTGGCGGTACCGTGCTGCCCGGCCCGCACGAGCAGTTCGCACGGCTTTTTTCCCAGTTGGGCTTGCCGGCCGGTCAACTCGGATCGCTTGAGCAGGCCCTGCGACAGGCGACGACGGCAGAGATGACCGAGGGCAGCGATGCGCCGTTGATGCCGCAGCAAATCCAGCAGCTCGGCTGGCTCGGCGTGCCTGCTGCAAGCGTTGCCTTGCTGACGCCGTTCGTCACCGTGTTGCCCAAGCCCACGCCGGTCAACCTCAACACCGCCAGCCCGGAAGTGCTGCTGGCAGCGATCGTCGGCCTCGACCGCGCAGGCGCCGAAGCACTTGCCAGCGCGCGCGAGACCAAGCCGTTTCGCACGCTCGACGATGTTCGTCCCTTGCTCGCGCCCTCGATCAGCCTGCGTCCAGGCGAGCACAGTGTGGGCAGCAGTTACTTCGAGGTGCGGGGGCGCCTGCGCCTGGGCGACGCGGTCGTTCAGGAGGTCTCGCTGGTGCAGCGCGACGGCACCCAGGTCAGCACCGTGTGGCGCGCGCGCAGCGCCAACACAACGGATTCGGCCGCCCCGTTGGCGAGCCCTACAATGGCCCGCGACATTCGCCCATGAGCCTTCTGATACTCACCCTCCCGCTGGCCGACGGCGCGAGCCCTCCCGAATACCGCTACACGCTGAGCCACGACGGCCAACAGGTGGCGCAGCACGGGCGCGCCAGCGCCGCGCTGCTGCCTAGCGTTGGCCGCGCCGCAGGCGAACTCGTGGCGCTGGTCCCGGTGCAAGCGCTTTCGTGGCACCGCGCGCAGCTGCCTCCCGGCGTGCCACTCGGCAGCCCGCGCATGCGCGCAGTTCTGGAAGGCTTGCTGGAAGACCAACTGCTCGACGACCTGGGCAACCTGCACTTTGCCTTGGCGCCGGGCGCCGCCGCAGGCTCCAGCAGTTGGGTCGCCGTATGCGATCGCAAATGGCTGCGCAGCGCCCTGCAGGCGCTGGAAGCGCAAGGCCGGCGCGTCGCCCGCGTGGTACCTGAGTTCGCTCCTGGCGCCGATGCGCCGTCCATGCACGCCATTGGCACCCCAGAGCAACCCGTGCTGGTGCTGTCAAACCTCGCGCAGGATGGCGCGCTGGTCGCCCTGCCCCTTGCGCCTGCGACGCTGGCCTTGATTCCCCCACCCCCTGCCAGTGCAGAGCAAGTCTTCGCGACGGCCGAGCCGGCGGTGGCGGGTTTGGCCGAGCAACTTCTGGGCGGCCAACTCACGCTGTTGTCGTCTGGCGAGCGCGCCTTGCATGCGGCGCGCAGCCCATGGGACCTGGCACAGTTTGACCTCGCCAATTCCGGCCGCACGCGCGCGCTGCGCAAGGCCGGCGGCTTGCTGGGCGCGCTGCTTCAGGCCCCCCGGTGGCGTGCGGCGCGATGGGCCATCGGGGTGCTGCTGCTGGCGCAGCTGGTGGGCCTCAATGCCTGGGCCTGGAAGGAAGAGGCGACACTGCAAGCCAAGCGCCGCGCGGTGCGCGACATCCTGACCCTGACCTTCCCCCACGTCAAAGTGGTGGCCGACGCGCCGCTGCAGATGGAGCGCGAGCTGGCCCTGCTGCGCCAGGCGAGTGGCGCTCTGGCGCCTGCCGATCTGGAGCCACTGTTGGCCGCAGCAGGCGGCGCGCTTGCCGCCAGCGGTAGCGCCAGCGCACTCGATTTCACGCCGGGGGCGCTGCGCATTCGCGGCATCACGCTGTCGCCGGAAGCCATCGTTTTGACCGCCAACGCACTCCAGGCGCAAGGCTACGCATTGACACAGGAAGACGACAGCCTGTGGCTGCGCACAAGAGTTCGCCCATGAGCACAGCCCCAAAAGCCCCACCCGCGTGGCAGGTTCGCTGGCAGGGCCTGGCGCCAAGGGAGCGATCGCTGGTGCTGTGGACGGCAGTGTTTGTCGGCGCCGCGATCGTCTGGTGGCTGGCGTTGGCGCCGGCGCTGCGCACCCTGCGCGAAGCTCCGGCACGCCATGCGGCGCTCGATACGCAGCTCGAACGCATGCAATCCCTCGCAGCCGAGGCCCAGCAGTTGCAGACCGAAGCCAGCACGCGTCCGAGCCAGGACAGCGCCCAGCGGGCGCTGCAAGCGGCTACCACCAGCCTGGGCAGCAGCGCCCGGACAAACTTCACTGGCGACCGCGCCACAGTGCGCCTGCAAGCCCTGCCCGCAACCGCATTGGCGCCTTGGCTGGCGCAGGTGCGCGGCAACGCACGCAGCGTTCCCATAGAAGCGCACCTGACCCGCAGTGCATCGGCGCAAACGCCTGCCGCTGGTTCCACCGAGCCCCGCTGGGACGGCAGCATTGTGCTTGCGCTGCCGGCGCGCTGACGGGCGGCTAGGACATGGCGCGCTCTACCCCCGCACCGCGCACGCGGCCCCACGCAACGCACACGCCGCGCCGCGCCGCGCCAGTGCATGCTGGTACGCGCAGCCCATGGGGCTGGGCCTTGGCAGGCGCATTGCTGGGCGGCGCCGCCACGCTGCTGAGCGTGCTGCCCGCGCAGTGGTTGGCGGCGGGCGTGGCGCAGGCGAGCGGCGGGCATGTGCAATTGCTGGGCGCCAGGGGAACGGTCTGGAATGGCTCGGCGCAACTGATGCTCAGCGGCGGTGCAGACAGCCAGAGCGCCGCCTCGCTGCCGGGCCGCCTGCATTGGCGCTTGCGGCCCACATGGCGCGGCGCGCGTGCAGACCTGCAAAGCGATTGCTGCACCGGCGCTTCACCGGTCGGGCTCCAAATACAGCCCCGCTGGGGCGGCATGCACCTTTCCGTTGCCGACAGCCAGAGCCGCTGGCCAGCGGCCGTGTTGACGGGTCTGGGAACGCCCTGGAACACCTTGCAGCTGCAAGGCCAGCTCGCGCTGAACACGCAGGGGTTTACGCTTGACAGTGTGCGCGGGCGCTGGGTGCTGGGCGGTACTGCGCAGCTCGATGCACTTTCCATTGCGTCTCGCCTGTCCACGCTGCGCCCCATGGGAAGCTACCGGCTGGTGCTGGCGGGCGGCGATGCCCCCACACTCCAGCTCTCCACCTTGGCGGGTGCGCTGCAGCTCTCGGGCAGCGGGCAGTGGGTCGGCGAGCGCCTGCGATTTAATGGCGAGGCGCAAGCGGCTGAAGGGCGCGAGCCGGCCCTGTCCAACCTGCTCAACATCATCGGGCGACGCAACGGCGCGCGCTCGCTCATTTCGCTCGGATAACGCTCTCAAACGGGCGCACACATTATGCTGACCATCCCCATGAACCGCATGCCACGTACTATTATTTCAATAGCTGCTTGCGCTTTATTGTTGAGCGCTGGAGGCCAAATTCATGCCCAAACCGCTGCCACGCCAAACCCGCAAAGCGTGCGCCCGGGCGAGCCTGTCACGCTGAACTTTGTCGACGCCGAGATCGAGGCCGTGGCCCGCACCATGGCCACCATCACCGGGCGCAACGTGGTAGTGGATCCGCGCGTCAAGGGCAAGGTCACGCTCATGACCGAGCGCGCTGTCAGCCCGGCCGCCGCGTTCAACCAGTTTCTCGCGGCGCTGCGCCTGCAGGGCTTCACCGTGGTCGAAGCCGGTGGGCTCTACAAGGTGGTGCCGGAAGCCGAAGGAAAACTGCAAGGCGGCAGCGTGCAGGTCTGGAAGGGTGGAGCGCCCGCCCACACCGCAGGCGGCGGGCAGATCGTCACGCAGATCTTCAAGCTCAACTTCGAGAATGCGGGCAACCTGGTGCCGGTGCTGCGCCCGCTCATCAGCCCGAACAACACCATCAATGTGAACCCCGGCAACAACTCGCTGGTGATCACGGACTATGCCGACAACCTGCAGCGCCTGGGCCGCATCATCGCGGCCATGGATGTCTCCAACGCCAGCGATGTGGAAGTCATTCCGCTCAAAAACGCGATTGCAGCCGACCTGGCGCCGCTGGTGGCACGGCTCATCGACGGCAGCAACCAGCCCGCAGGCGTCGCAGCCCCCGGCGCAGCCCAGGGCCAGACCGACAACAGCTTCAAGACCACGCTGCTGGCCGAGCCCAACAGCAATGCGCTCATCCTGCGCGCCGCCAACCCCGCGCGACTGGCGCAGGTGCGTGCGCTGGTGCAAAAGCTCGACCAGCCACCGGCACCGGGCAGCAGCGCCGCCAACGGCAACATCCACGTGGTCTACCTGAAAAACGCCGACGCGACCAAGCTCGCCACCACGCTGCGGGCAGCCATGGCTGCCGGCAGCGCCATGGGCAGCGCCGGTGCCGCCGCAGGCGGTAGCGCACCCACGGCACTGACGGCCATGCAGCCCGCCGGCGGGAACAATTCGGCCTTTGCTGGCGCCGCTGGCGCCTCTGGCGCCGGCAACAGCGGCGGCGGACTCGGAACGGGCGGCGGCGGCCTGACAGGCGCCAGCAGCACGGCGCCGTCCACCGGCGGACAAATTCAGGCCGACCCGGCGACCAATTCGCTCATCATCACGGCACCCGAGCCGCAGTACCGCCAGCTGCGCACCGTCATCGACCAGCTCGACGGCCGGCGTGCGCAGGTGCTGGTCGAGAGCCTGATCGTGGAAGTCACCGCCAGCAAGCTGGCGGAGTTCGGCATTCAGTGGCAGGGCCTGCTGGGCAAGCAAGGCGACGGCACGATTGGCGTGATCGGCACCAATTCGGGCCAAACCGGCGCCAACATCCTCAACCTGACGGCGGCGCTGGCGAGCGGC
>JAUCDU010000060.1:0-11119 GCA_034674825.1 Giesbergeria sp. | reverse complement strand
CGTGCTCAAGGCGCCCGAGATGGCTCTGCTAGGTTTGCTGGAGGTGATTTTCGGCATCTTGCTGGCATGGGTGGGCGCGGGCGAGCGGCCCGGGCCAGCGGTGCTGACGGGCGGAGCGCTGGTGATTGGCGCGCTGGTTTTCAATGAACTTCTGGGGTGGAGAGAACAGACATGAGTGAGAAATTGGTTGATCTGCAGTGCGAAGTCCGGGGCCAGGTGGGCTTCATCACCTTGAGCCGGCCGCGTGCCCTCAATGCGCTGACGCTGGAGATGGTGCGTGGTTTGATGGAGCAACTGCTGGCCTGGCAGGCTGACCCTGCCGTGCTGGCGGTGGCCGTGCGCGGCAGCAACAAGGAAGGCCCGTTTGGCGCTTTCTGCGCCGGTGGCGACATCCGCTTTCTGCACCAGGCCGGCAGCGCCGGAGACCCGCGCATTGAAGATTTCTTCACCGAGGAATACGCGCTCAACCACCTGATCCACGCCTATCCCAAGCCCTACGTCGCCTTTATGGACGGCATCGTCATGGGCGGCGGCATGGGCATCAGCCAGGGCGCTGCGCTGCGTCTGGTGACCGAACGGACCAAGATGGCCATGCCAGAGACCGCCATTGGCTTGTTCCCGGATGTGGGCGGTGGATTTTTTCTCTCGCGCTGCCCGGGTCACACCGGCGAGTGGCTGGCTCTGACGGGTGAGAGCATTGGCGCCGACGCGGCGCTGGCGCTTGGTCTGGCAGACGCCGCCATTGCGCCTGACGACCAAGCGCCGTTGTGGGGCGAGCTTGGCGCGCAGCGCTTTGCGGATGCCGAAGCTGTACGCGCTTTTATTGCTTCTAAAACAATAGCTAAAAGCGCAATCCCAGTAAGCGCTAGAAGCCTAATTGACCAATATTTTGCACTCCCCAGCGTGAACGCCATCATCACGGCGCTGGAGACCGCCGATGGCGAGTGGGAGCAGCACACCGCAGCGACGCTGCGCAAGCGCTCGCCTTTGATGCTGGCCGTGGTGCTGGAACAGATCCGCCGTGCGCGCGGCATGGATCTGGCGCACGACCTGCGCATGGAGCGCGATATGGTGCGCCACTGCTTCAACCTGCGCCCCGGCCAGAGCGAAACGCTGGAAGGCATTCGCGCGCTGGCCGTGGACAAGGACCACACGCCGCGCTGGAACCCCGCGCGCATTGAGGATGTGACGCCCGACATGGTGGCGCCGTTTTTCGACAGCCCCTGGCCGGCTTGGGCGCACCCGCTGTCGGCGCTGGTCTGAACCGGAAGCAGGGCGCGGGCGGTCCCGGTGGACGACAGCGCCAGCGCGGCCTGTAGCAGCCGGCCGCTGGGCGAAGCAGCGCCGTCTTAGCGGTTGCGGCTCTTCATGACACGCTCCACCTCACGCTTGCCTTCGCGGTCCTTGATGGTGTCGCGCTTGTCGTGTTCGGCCTTGCCCTTGGCCAGGGCAATCTCGCATTTGACGCGGCCGTCCTTCCAGTGCAGGTTCAGCGGCACGATGGTGAAGCCCTTTTGCTCAACCTTGCCGATCAGGCGCTTGATCTGCTCTTTGTGCAGCAAGAGTTTTTTGGTGCGCGCCGCTTCCGGGTTGACGTGGGTGGAGGCGGTTTTCAGCGGGTTGATCTGGCAGCCGATCAGGTACAGCTCACCTTCGCGAATCACCACGTAGCCGTCGGTCAGTTGCACCTTGCCTTCGCGCAGGGCCTTCACCTCCCAGCCTTGCAGCACCACGCCCGCCTCGAAGCGCTCCTCGAAGAAGTAGTTGTATGCGGCCTTCTTGTTGTCGGCGATGCGGGATTTGGGATCAGATTTCGTTGCCATGCTGTGGCGCCAGCGCAGGGTGTGGATGCCCCTGCCTACAATTGCTGTTCTTGCGCAGCCTTGATTCTAGGGTGTGCCATGGTCTGAATCGGGCATGGCGCCCAGAACCCCCTCATGAAGAACGTCAACAAATCCGTCCTCATCTGGTACAGCCCGGAGGAAATGTTCGCTTTGGTCACCGATGTGGCGCGCTACCCAGAATTTCTGCCGTGGTGCGACCACGCCCGCGTGCTGGAAGTGCTGAGCGACGGCGTTGAGGCAGAGGTCGGCATCTCGATGGGGGGCATTCGCCAGAGCTTTGTCACGCGCAACACACACGAGGCGGGGCGCCGCGTGCAGATGCGGTTGGTGAAAGGCCCGTTTTCGCGCCTGAACGGCGACTGGCATTTCGCGCCTGTAGGGAGCGGCGAGGAGCGCGCCGCCAAGGTCAGCCTGCAACTGGACTATGGCTTCAGCAGCGCCGCCCTGGCGGCGGTGGTCGGGCCGGTGTTCGATCGCATCGCAAGCACCTTGATGGATGCATTCGTCAAGCGCGCCGAACAAGTCTATGGCTGAGCCTGGCAGCGGTGACAGGGGCAGCGCCAGCCTGCTGCTCGTCACGGTAGCGGTGTGTTTGCCGGATGGCGAAGTGCGCGAATGGGCTGGCGCGCTGCCCAGCGGCGCGCAGGTAGCTGATGCCTTGCGCCGCGCGGCCTGCGAGGCCGCGGAGCCAGTCGCCGTGGGCATCTGGGGCAGGGCGGCAACACTGACGCAACTGCTACGCGATGGCGACCGGGTGGAGGTTTACCGGCCGCTCAGGGTGGACCCGAAGGTGGCACGGCGCGAGCGCTTTGCGCGCCAGGGCACGCGCGGTGCTGGCCTGTTTGCGCGCAAAACGCCGCCAGCACGTTAGGGCTTAGGGCTTGCAGTCGGAGTCGATGACCGACTGAGCGCGTTTGCGCTCGGCGGCGCGTGTAGCTTCGTCCATGAAGACTTGTTCGCCTTTGGCGTTGGTGTGCTTCATCATCTGGCCAGAATCCAGCGAGGCCTTGGCCTGCTTGGCGCGCGTGCAGTTCTCCGTGCGTGCTGCAGCAATCTTTTTCTCGTCGGCCTTTTTCTTGGCCGCCTTTTCCGCGTCGGCCTTGGCCTTGCGTTCTTCCAGCTCCTTGTCGACGCCCTTTGCTTGTGCGTTCAGCGCTGGTTTGTCTGCCGCCGGGGCAGAGCTGGATGCTGGAGTGGAAATGGCCTGCGTATCGGCGCCATCGCCTTCGGTGCGCGTTGGCGCAGGGCGCACGATTTGATGTGGCTGGCGCAAGATGTCTTTTTCGGGAATGCCCACTGGCGGCGCCCGGTCGCTGAAAACCTTGCGGCCATCTTTGTCGATCCATTGCCATTGCGCCAGCGCACCGGCCGACCAAACACAGGCCAGCGCCAAAAGACATATTTTTTGCAGCTTCATAGTGCCAGTTTAGCGGCTTGTCGGCCTTTGGGTAGCTGCAAGAGGGGCGGGTACAATCGTTTTTTTGGAGCTTTCACATGCGCCTTCTCGGCAAAGCGCTCACCTTCGACGATGTGTTGCTGGTGCCAGCGTATTCCCAAGTCCTTCCCAAGGACGCCTCTCTCGCCACCCGTTTTTCCCGCAACATCCAGCTGAATTTGCCGCTGGTGTCTGCCGCCATGGACACCGTCACCGAAGCGCGGCTGGCCATTGCCATTGCGCAGGAAGGCGGCATTGGCATCGTGCACAAGAACCTCACTGCCCAGGAGCAGGCGGTTCAGGTCGCCAAAGTCAAACGCTATGAATCCGGTGTGGTGCAAGACCCGGTGGTCATCACCCCGGAGCACACGGTGCTGCAGGTGCTGCAATTGTCCGAACAGCTTGGTATCTCGGGCTTTCCCGTCTGCGATGGCGGCAAGGTGGTCGGCATCGTGACCGGGCGCGACCTGCGCTTTGAAACGCGCTACGACGTCAAGGTGCACCAGATCATGACGCCGCGCGAGAAGCTCATCACGGTCAATGAGCGCGACGGCACCTCACCGGCACAAGCCAAGGCTTTGCTGAACAAACACAAGCTTGAGCGCATTCTGGTGGTCAATGACGCCTTCGAGCTCAAGGGCCTGATCACGGTGAAGGACATCACCAAACAGACCAGTTTCCCCAACGCTGCGCGCGACGCCTCAGGGCGCCTGCGGGTCGGCGCTGCGGTCGGCGTGGGCGAGGGCACCGAGGAGCGCGTCGAAGCGCTGGTGAAAGCTGGTGTGGACGCTATCGTTGTCGACACCGCGCACGGCCACAGCAAGGGCGTGATCGAGCGCGTGCGCTGGGTCAAGAAGCACTACCCGCACATTGATGTCGTCGGCGGCAACATTGCCACCGGCGCTGCGGCGCTGGCGCTTGTCGAGGCCGGTGCTGATGCGGTCAAGGTGGGCATCGGTCCAGGCTCGATCTGCACCACGCGCATTGTTGCGGGCGTCGGCGTGCCGCAAATCATGGCCATCGACAACGTTGCCACCGCCTTGCAAGGCACGGGCGTGCCCCTGATTGCCGATGGCGGCGTGCGCTTCAGCGGCGACATTGCCAAGGCACTCGCAGCGGGCGCCAGCACCATCATGATGGGCGGCATGTTCGCCGGCACCGAAGAGGCGCCGGGCGAAGTCATCCTGTTCCAGGGGCGCAGCTACAAAAGCTACCGCGGCATGGGCAGCATCGGCGCCATGCAGCAGGGCAGTGCGGACCGCTACTTTCAGGAGTCGAGCACCGGCAATCCGAACGCCGACAAGCTTGTGCCCGAAGGCATTGAGGGGCGCGTGCCGTACAAGGGCTCGATGGTCTCCATCGTCTACCAGATGGCCGGCGGCGTGCGCGCTGCCATGGGCTACTGCGGCTGCGCCACGATCGAAGACATGAACAACAAGGCCGAGTTCGTCGAAATCACCACGGCCGGCATTCGTGAAAGCCACGTCCACGACGTGCAAATCACCAAAGAAGCTCCGAATTATCGGGCGGACTAGTTTTCAAGTCGCTACTATTTGTATAGCTGCTCGCGCTTATGAATAAAGCGCTGCGGCCATATTTTGCATAAAAATTCGTCATGCAGCACCAGAAAATTCTTATCCTCGATTTCGGCTCGCAGGTGACTCAGCTCATCGCCCGCCGCGTGCGCGAAGCGCATGTGTACTGCGAGGTGCACCCGTGCGACGTCTCCGACGAGTGGGTGCGCGAATACGCCAGCGATGGCGCGCTCAAGGGCGTCATCCTCTCGGGCAGCCACGCCAGCGTGTACGAAGACACGACCGACAAGGCGCCCGCTGCCGTCTTTGAACTGGGCGTGCCAGTGCTGGGTATTTGCTATGGCATGCAGACCATGGCGCACCAGCTTGGCGGCAAGGTCGAAGGCGGACACCAGCGCGAGTTTGGCTTTGCGGCGGTGCGCGCGCGCGGCCACACCGAGCTGCTGCGCGACATTGCCGACTTCACCACCGCCGACGGCCACGGCATGCTCAACGTGTGGATGAGCCATGGCGACAAGGTCACCGAGCTGCCGCCCGGGTTCAAGCTCATGGCGAGCACCGACGGCTGCCCCATTGCCGGCATGGCAGACGAGTCGCGCCGGTTTTATGCGCTGCAGTTCCACCCCGAAGTCACGCACACGCAGCAGGGCAAGGCCATTCTTGAGCGCTTCGTCGTCGGCATCTGCAAGGCAACGCCCGACTGGGTCATGCAAGACCATGTGGCCGAGGCCGTGGCGCGCATCCGCGAGCAAGTGGGCGACGAAGAAGTCATTCTTGGCCTCTCGGGCGGCGTCGATTCCTCTGTGGCGGCAGCCTTGATTCATCGCGCGATTGGCGATCAGCTGACCTGCGTGTTTGTCGACCATGGCCTGTTGCGTCTGAACGAGGGCGACATGGTCATGGACATGTTTGTCGGCAAGCTGCACGCGAAGGTGATTCGTGTCGACGCCAGCGAGCTGTTTTTGGGCAAACTCGCCGGCGTCGCCGAGCCGGAGGCCAAGCGCAAGATCATCGGCGGCGAGTTCGTCACCGTGTTCAAGCAGGAAGCGGCCAAACTCATCACGGCGGGTGCCAAGGGCGCGGCCTGGTTGGCGCAGGGCACGATTTACCCCGACGTGATCGAGTCCGGCGGTGCCAAGAGCAAAAAGGCCGTCACCATCAAAAGCCACCACAACGTCGGTGGCCTGCCTGAGCAGCTTGGCCTCAAGCTGCTCGAACCGCTGCGCGATCTGTTCAAGGATGAAGTGCGCGAGCTCGGCATTGCGCTCGGGCTCCCGCCTGCCATGGTGTACCGCCACCCGTTCCCGGGCCCGGGTCTGGGCGTGCGCATCCTGGGCGAAGTGAAGCAAGAGTACGCCGACATGCTGCGCCTGGCCGATGCCATCTTTATCGAAGAGCTGCGCAACTGCACCGACCCCGCCACCAACAAATCCTGGTACGAGCTGACCAGCCAGGCCTTCGCCGTGTTTCTGCCCGTCAAAAGCGTGGGCGTGATGGGCGATGGCCGCACCTACGACTACGTGGTGGCGCTGCGCGCGGTGCAGACGAGCGATTTCATGACCGCCGACTGGGCCGAGCTGCCCTACAGCCTGCTCAAGAAGGTATCGGGCCGCATCATCAACGAGGTGCGGGGCATCAACCGCGTTACCTACGACGTGTCGAGCAAGCCGCCTGCGACGATCGAGTGGGAGTGAAGCGGGGCGGTCTGATGACTCCCACGCGACACCATTTGCGGACAAACCCGCTTCGATAGGGCAAAGACGACGCCTAGACTGGCTGGCAAAGGAATTTGCCCATGCCACTTCACGATGCTTTCTGGCCCAAGCGGCTGCCCAAATCCATCACCGTCCCGGCCACGTCGCTGTGGGACAACCTGGCCGTCAACGCGCGCCGCTACCCCGACAACGCGGCGTTGGTGTTCTTTGGCACCGCCACCAGCTACCGCCAGCTGGCGGAAAGCGCCGAGCGCCTGGCCGCGCAATTGCACGCCCTGGGCGTGCAGCGCGGCGACCGGGTGCTGCTGTGCATGCAGAACTGCCCGCAGCTGGTGGTGGCGCATTTCGCCATCCTGCGGGCCAACGCCGTGGTGGTGCCGGTCAACCCGATGAACCGGGCAGAAGAGCTCAAGCACTACATCACCGACCCCGATGCGAAAGTGGCTCTCACCACGGCCGATCTGGCCGGTGAACTTGCCGCCGCCAGCAACGCGTTGCCGCAGGGGCAGGGTTTGCAGCATCTGGTGGTCGCCCGGTTTGCAGACGCCTTTGACCCCGCGGTGGGCGCGGGCGACGCGCCACCCGAGGCCTGGCGCGCCTGGCTCACCACCGAGCACCCGCTGCCCGCGCTCACCGGCGGGCAGGTGCTGCGATGGAGCGAAGCGCTGGCGTGTACCACCGCCGCCCCTCTCCATGTTGTGACCAGCCGCGACCTGGCCGTTCTGCCCTACACCAGCGGCACCACTGGCGCGCCCAAAGGCTGCATGCACTTGCACAGCAGCCTCATGCACAACGCGGTGGCCGGGGCCGCCTGGGGCAATGGCACCTCGGAAAACGTCGCGCTCGCAGTGGTGCCCATGTTTCACATCACCGGCATGGTCAGCGTGATGCACACCACCATCTATTGCGGTGGCACGCTCGTGCTCATGCCGCGCTGGGAGCGCGACCTGGCCGGGCGCTTGATCTCGCGCTACAAAGTCACCAACTGGACCAATGTGCCGACGATGGTGATCGACCTGCTCGGCAGCCCCAATTTCGCCAGCTACGACCTCTCAAGTCTGGTCTACATCGGCGGCGGTGGCGCGGCCATGCCGCAGGCGGTCGCGCAGCGCCTGTTTGAGCACTACGGCTTGCGCTATACCGAAGGCTACGGCCTGACCGAAACCGCGGCGCCGTCGCATTCGAACCCGGTGGACGCGCCCAAGCAACAGTGCCTGGGCATCCCGTTCATGAGCACCGACGCGCGCGTGATGGACCCCGATACGCTGCAACAGCTTGGCGTCGGGCAGCAGGGCGAGATCATCGTGCACGGGCCGGAAGTGTTTGACGGCTACTGGCGCCGCCCCGAGGCCACCGCCGCCGCTTTCATCGAGCTCGACGGCAAGCGGTTTTTCCGCACCGGGGACCTGGGCCATGTCGATGCCGACGGCTACTTCTTTCTCACCGACCGCCTGAAACGCATGATCAATGCGTCGGGCTTCAAAGTCTGGCCGGCGGAGGTTGAATCCCTGATGTTCCGCCACCCCGCCATTCAGGAAGCCTGCGTGATCGGCATACCGGACAGCTACCGCGGCGAGAGCGTCAAGGCCGTGGTGGTGCTGCGGGCATCGCACGCACACACCACCGAGCAGGACATCATCGACTGGTGCCACGCCAACATGGCTGCCTACAAGGCGCCGCGCCTGGTGCAGTTTGTCGATGCCCTGCCCAAGAGCGGCAGCGGCAAGGTGATGTGGCGGGCCTTGCAGGAGGCCGAACAGGGCTGAAACCCCAGGCAGCGCCCTCATCGGACCACGCTGCGCGCTTGGCGGTATCCGCGCTGCCGGTTTGCGCCTGCGCCGCTGCGGTGGGCCGCTCGGCGCCGGGCTGGTGCATGATCGACCCTTTGTACGCACACCTCAAGTTTGCGCCAGCGCTCGCCAAGCCGCAGCGTTGGCCATGAAAGCTGCGTGCCTGGCGCGGTATCGGTCACAGGAGCACAAGCCGAATGAAGATCATCAGTAGGGGGGCCAGCCTGCTTGCCGTCGCGCTGCTGGCAGGGTGTGCCGGCCAGAGCTTTGACGCGGGCCGAACCGAAACCGTGCTGCCTTTGAAGCGCGCCTGGGTCGATGGGCGCAGCGTCGAATACGTGACCACCGACATCTCCGACGCCACCATGGCCAAAGCCGCCGGTGCCAACTACGCGCCGCGTCTGGCCGGTGCCGTGGGCATCACTGGGCGCTCGTCGGTGCTCGAGCGGGTGTACAGGTTTCCGGCGGGCGAGCAGATCAGCATCTTCCAGTCGGCGCCGCTGCCCGGCGGCGGCGCCAACGCTGTCGCGGCCTACAGTCCCTTGTGGCGGCTGGTGCTGGTGCGCTGGCAGGTTCCGGCCGCCGGGCGCGAGCTGAAATCCGAGGAAGAGCTGCTGGCGGCGCAAGAGCGCGGCGAGGTGACACTGGAGCAGACCGCAATTGTTGCCAATTGCCCGATCACGCGAACCGTGGATGGCAGCGCGCTGCGCGGCGTGCGCTGACGCCCAGGGCTGACAGCGGCGCGAACCTTGGCCGAGGGTTCGCCAGCGCGTGAACAGGCGTTTGCAAGCAGCAGCGAGCGACTGCAAGCCTCCCGCACATCGCCGTGCCGCCTTACAGGGCCGACCAGCGCGCGATCAGGCCATAGAGATGCACCAGCCCGATCACCAGGCAAATGCCCGACGACACCCGCCAGAAGGTTTGGGAGTTCTCGGGGAACGCCGGCTTGAGCAGCGGGAACGCCACCGCCCGGACCAGGTACACGGCGGAAATGGTGATAAGCGCCGGCTTGGTGAACGGCAGGCTGGCAATGACGCCAGCGCCCGAGAAGGCGTAGGCAGCCCAGACCAACAGCACGCCAGCGATCGCAAGCGTGACGACAGTCGCCTGGAGTTTGCCCGCCTCTGCCGCGCGCGCCATCTTTTCGCCGGCCCCCATGAACCGGTAGGCCGGTGCCCCCACCAAGACGCACGCAAGGTGCGCCAGCGCGGCGGCCGCGCTGAGCGCGCCGCCTATGACAAGCGCCTGGGTTCCAGAGATGGATGATTCAAGAGGCACAAGCACCCTTGCACGGCGCATCGGATGAGTGACGGTGATAGTCCGTGACAAGGCCACCCGTCATCTCGACATGGCAGCAGTCCAGCAACTTTGCTTTGAGCATGAACCTTGCTCGACTTGCTCGGCTCTTGATTGCGGACAACGACACACCCTGCTCGTCAGCCACGGCCTGCATGCTATTTCCGTCAAATTCGGTGGCAAGCAAGGTGTCGCGATAGATTGCGGGGAGCTGCCGGGCAAGCGGCCTGAGACACATCGCAAGCTCCTGATGCAGAAGCGCATCATCGGCATATTGCCTATCTGGCAGATTCTCATCCAGCTCCATCGCGTCAGGCCCTGCCGAGCGGTAGTGGTCAACCAACGTGGTTCGGGCGGCGGCATAGAGCCATCCCGTTAGATTATTGGGGGCTCGCTTGGCGCTGATCGCAGCCGATGCCTTGACGAAGACGTCTTGAATGAGGTCTTCAACCAGGTTTGGATCGCTCACGCGCCTGCGCAAGTAATTGCGCAGACTGCCGCGCAGAGCGGCGAAGGCCGCCCCAAGGTCTTCTGAAGTTGTGGGCGCAGCCAGCAGCGTTTCCACTTCAGCCACAACAAGCCGCCTGCGACGCTGACGAACCGTTCGGGATGCAGCAAGCAGCCTGGGCAGAAGGCGCATCCTGATCGGACCCGCGAACAGGAATGCAGCATGCACCCGTCTGATGTGCCGTGTCGCTGCCAAATTCAGGTGCATCAGACACCGTGTGAAAATGCTCCCACGCCAGTCCTTGCGGATCAATCGTCCAATGCTTTTCGCTATTGGAATAGCAGCAGGCGGATTTTCCCTGGTCCAACACTTCTCCCGGAGATGCTGCGTTCGCCCGTGTTTTTAATTCAGCGAGTTCTTGCACTGAAGCGGCCTGGAAGCCGAAGTGGTTCACGCCGACCGCGTGACCTCTCGCAGAAATCGCAAAATTGATTCGTGGATCGTCGAGCATCCACTTTGCGTAGTCATCTTGCTTTTTTGTAGGCGGCTGGCCGAACAGCTTGCTATAGAAATCGATGCTGGTCTCCATGTTCTCTACTGCAACGTGGGCATGAAAGCGTTTCATCTATGGCTCCTGTCTGGTCGCATCAAGATGGATGCAGCTGTATAGACGCAGAAAACACAAAAAGGTCGCAATCGATGCCTTGTGCCTAATAAAAAAGGAAGCGGCTGGCCGTGGAAGAGGGCGCCAGGCTGACAGGAGAGAGAGCGAAAATCATGCTCCACCCCATTTGCTTCGGAAAATGAAATACACAGCACCAAGAATGCAGAACGCTGCCCACAGATAATCGAGCTTCAGCGGCTCCTTCATGTAGAAAAAGGCAAACGGCACAAAGACGGTGAGCGTAATCACTTCCTGCAGGATTTTGAGCTGACCAAGCGACAAGGCCGTATACCCGATACGGTTTGCCGGAACTTGCAGCATGTACTCAAAGAACGCAATGCCCCAACTGACGAGCGCCGCCACGAACCATGGCTTGGCGCTGAGGTCCTTCA